>JACZKR010000459.1 GCA_014859945.1 Paracoccaceae bacterium
GCGCTCTTCCACGACGGGGCGGAGGTGGGCCGCGTGACCTCGGGCGGGTTCGGCCCTTCGGTGGGCGCGCCGATTGCCATGGGTTATGTGCCAGCCGCCCTTGCCGCCATCGGCAACGCGCTTGACGGCGAGGTGCGCGGCAAGCGCCTGCCCGTCTCCGTGGCCGCCATGCCTTTCCAACCGACAACCTACAAACGCTGAGGGACAAGATGAAATTCACCAACGAACACGAATGGCTGCGCGTCGAGGGCGATCTGGTGGTGGTGGGCATCACCGCCCATGCCTCGGAAGCGCTGGGCGATGTGGTTTTTGTTGAACTGCCCGAGCCGGAAACCATGGTTTCGGCCGGCGATGAGGTCTGCGTGATCGAAAGCGTCAAGGCGGCGTCGGACATTCTGGCCCCGGTCGATGGCGAGATCGTCGCGGTCAACCAGAAGCTGGTCGATAGCCCCGCGCTGGTGAACGAGGACCCGCTGGGCGCGGCCTGGTTCTTCAAGATGAAGCTTGATGATCTGGCGGTGCTGGACGACTTCATGGACGAGGACGAATACAACGAGATGATCGGCTGATGACCGGGCCGGCGCAGGGCCGGACGGACCGGGCCGAGCGCCTGATCGGTGCGCCGGCGGCGCGTCTCTTCGCCTGCTGGACGGACCCGGCGCTGCTGGTGCACTGGCTGCCGCCGCGCGGCATGTCGGGGCGGGTCGAGCATTTCGATCCCCGGCCCGGCGGGCTGTTCCGCCTTGTCCTGACCTATGAGGATGCCGGCCATGCCGGCAAGTCCGATGCGGGCAGCGACATCGTGGCGGGGCAGTTCGTGGAGATGGACCCGCCGCGCCATCTGGCCTTTGTCAGCCGGTTCGACAGTGACGATCCGGCCTTTCAGGGCGAGATGCGGATGGACTGGCATTTCGTGCCGGCCGCCGGTGGCACGTTGGTGCGCATCGTGGCGGCGAATGTGCCGCCCGGTATCTCGGCCGAAGATCATGCGGCGGGCATGGAGTCATCCCTGACCCAGCTGGCCGCGCTTGTGGAATGAACGCCAAGGAGGCGACCGTGACTTTCACCCCGACCGACTATAACCCCTATGACTTTGCCAACCGCCGGCACATCGGCCCCTCGCCGTCCGAGATGGAGGAGATGCTGAAGGCCGTGGGCGTCGGCACCCTAGAAGAGCTGATCGCGCAGACCGTGCCGAAGTCGATCCGGCAGGCCATTCCGCTGGGCTGGGCGCCCTTGTCCGAGCATGAGCTGCTGGCGCGGATGCGGGCGGTGGCCGCGCGCAACAAGGTGATGACCAGCCTGATCGGGCAGGGCTATTACGGCACCGTCACCCCGCCGGCGATCCAGCGCAACATTCTGGAAAACCCTGCGTGGTATACTGCCTACACGCCCTATCAGCCGGAGATCGCGCAGGGCCGGCTTGAGGCGCTTCTGAATTATCAGACCATGGTCGCCGATCTGACCGGCCTGCCGGTGGCCAATGCCAGCCTGCTGGATGAAGCCACGGCGGCCGCCGAAGCCATGACCATGGCCGAGCGTGTGGCGAAGTCGAAGGCCAAGGCCTTCTTTGTCGATGAACATTGCCACCCCCAGACCATCGGCGTGATCCGCACCCGCGCGCAACCTTTGGGGATTGAGGTGATCGTGGGCGACCCGGCAAAGATGGAGCCGGCCCAGGTCTTTGGTGCGATCTTCCAGTATCCCGGCACCTGGGGCCATGTGCGCGACCTGACGCCGTGGATCGAGGCGCTGCATGCCGCCAAGGCGATTGCGGTGGTGGCGACCGATCTTCTGGCGCTGACCATGCTGAAGGAACCGGGCGCGATGGGGGCTGACATTGCCGTCGGCTCCGCCCAGCGGTTCGGCGTGCCGGTGGGCTATGGGGGGCCGCATGCGGCGTTCTTTTCCTGCCGCGACGAATACAAGCGTTCCATGCCCGGGCGGATCGTCGGGGTATCCATCGACGCACGCGGCAACAAGGCCTACCGCCTTGCCCTGCAGACCCGCGAGCAGCATATCCGGCGCGAGAAGGCGACAAGCAACATCTGCACGGCGCAGGCGCTGCTGGCGGTGATGGCTTCGATGTATGCGGTCTTCCACGGGCCGAAGGGCCTGCGCGCCATTGCCGAACGGGTGCATTCGCTGACCGTGCGGCTGGCCAAGGCGCTGAGGGATGCCGGCGCGACCCTGCCGCCCAAGGCCTTCTTCGACACGATCACGGTTGAGGTGGGCGTGGGGCAGGCGGGCATTCTGGCCGCGGCCCGGCTGGAGGGGCTGAACTTCCGCAAGGTCGGCAGCGACCATGTGGGCATCAGCCTGGATGAGACCTCGAACGAAGACGTTCTGGCGCGGGTTCTGCGCGCTTTCGGCATTTCCGATGCGCCGCCGCCGCGGGCGGAACTGGGCTTTCCGGCGGCGATGCTGCGCGACAGCGACTATCTGACCCATCCGGTTTTCCACATGAACCGGGCGGAATCCGAGATGATGCGCTACATGCGCCGCCTGTCGGACCGCGATCTGGCGCTGGACCGGGCGATGATCCCCTTGGGCTCCTGCACGATGAAGCTGAACGCGGCGGCCGAGATGATGCCGATCACCTGGCCCGAGTTCGGCAGCCTGCATCCCTTCGTGCCGGCTGATCAGGCGCTGGGCTATCGCGAGGCGATCGAGGATCTTCAGGCCAAGCTGTGCGAGATCACGGGCTATGACGCCTTCTCGATGCAGCCGAATTCGGGCGCGCAGGGCGAATATGCCGGGCTTCTGACCATTCAGGCCTATCACCGGGCGCGGGGCGATGCGCACCGCACCGTCTGCCTGATCCCGGTTTCGGCCCATGGCACCAACCCCGCCTCGGCCCAACTGGCCGGGATGGAGGTGGTGGTGGTCAAATCCTCGCCCAACGGCGATGTGGACCTGGACGATTTCCGCGCCCGGGCGGCCGAGGCGGGCGACCGGCTGGCGGCCTGCATGATCACCTATCCCAGCACGCACGGGGTGTTTGAGGAAACCGTGCGCGAGGTCTGCAAGATCACCCATGACCACGGCGGGCAGGTTTATATCGACGGCGCGAACATGAATGCGCTGGTCGGTCTGGTGAAGCCCGGTGAGATTGGCGGCGATGTCAGCCACCTGAACCTGCACAAGACATTTTGTATCCCTCATGGCGGCGGGGGCCCTGGCATGGGTCCGATCGGGGTCGGGGCACATCTGGCGCCGTTCCTGCCGGGCCACCCGGTGATACCTCCCGGCGAAGGGTTGACCGAGGGGCCGGTTTCCGCCGCGCCCTGGGGTTCGGCCTCGATCCTGCCAATCTCGTGGAGCTATTGCCTGATGATGGGCGGCGAGGGGCTGACCCAGGCGACCCGGGTCGCTATCCTGAACGCCAACTACATCGCCACCCGCCTGACCGGGCATTACGACGTGCTGTACAAGGGACCGGATGGCCGCGTTGCGCATGAATGCATCGTCGATACCCGCCCGCTAGCTGACAGCGCCGGGG
>JACZKR010000059.1 GCA_014859945.1 Paracoccaceae bacterium
CCGTGGGCACGATCATCGCCGAACCGCTGCGGCTGCACGTGTTCGACGATGTGGCGGGCCGGGTGGGGCGGGCGCTGGACCATGTGGGCCTGCCGCGCGGCTTTGCCGGGCGCTATCCGCATGAGCTGTCGGGCGGCCAGCGCCAGCGCGTCGGCATTGCGCGCGCCATTGCGGTGGAGCCGGATTTCATTCTGGCCGATGAAATCGTCTCGGGCCTTGATGTGTCCAGCCAGGCGCAGGTGCTGCAGCTGCTGGAGCGGCTGGTGGCTGAACTGGGCCTGACGCTGGCCTTCATCAGCCATGACCTGAGCGTGATCCGGCGGCTGTGTTCGCGGGTGCTGGTGCTGTATCAGGGCCGCATCGTGGAAAACCGCGAGACGGCGGCGCTGTTTGCCAGCCCCGAGGCGGATTATACCCGCGAACTGCTGGACGCGATCCCACTGCCCGACCCCGATCAGCCCTGGGTCTGAACCGGCAGCCGGTCGGCCGGCGGGGCAAGGAAGCTTTCCAGCTTGGCCTTCACATCGGCGGGCCATGGCATCGAGGTGTGCTTGTCCAGCCAGCTTGCCGCCAGAACCTGTTCGCCGGACCAGCGCGGCTCATCCCCGCAATGCACGGTATGGGCGATGCGGCAGGACGATTTGCCGACGCTGAGAATGTTCAGCCGGAAGGTCAGCCGGTCGCCGAAGAACGAGGGTTTCGAGAAGTTGCAGGTCAGGTGCACGGTGGGGGTGCCCCAGCGTTCCTTCCAGATGATCTCATGCCAGGGCCAGCCGATATGGGCCCAGAATTCCTCGACCACCCCGTTCAGCAGGTTCAGATAGGCGGGGTAATAGGCGGTGCCCGAGATGTCGCAATCGCCGAAATGCAGCATCCGGTCGGTGGTGTAGCTGGTCATGGTGCCCTCCCTCTTGCCCGAACAGAGCGACCCGATCCGCCCGCCCGCGTCAAGAGCGGGTGTGGGTGGAGGGGTGGTGGCGCTCCCATGACCCCGGCCATCGCCGGGGTCACGCACGCCGGCGGACCCCT
>JACZKR010000460.1 GCA_014859945.1 Paracoccaceae bacterium
GCCATGCCCAGCCCGCTGAGCCAGACCAGAACCATCCCGCCCAGCGCCGCCGCCACAGCCCGGGGCGCGCAGGCGCGCAGACCCGGCCCGGACAAAAGCGTGCGCCCCAGCAGCGTCAGCACCAGCGCAAAGCCCATGCCCAGCACCACCGGCGCCACCTGCAGCAGCCAGACACCCGTCGCCCAGCCGGTCAGCGACCACAGGCCCCCGGCCAGCGCCAGCACGCCCGTCACCCCCAGCACCAGCGCCGGCAGCGCCAGCCCAGGCAGGGCCGCCGGCCGTGCCACAAGAACCGGCACGAACTGAATCAGCGCGCCCTGCATCGCCAGCCCCAGCCAGCCCAGCGTGAACAGGTGAACCATGGCCAGCGCCCCGCCCTCGGCCCAGCCGCCGGGGCCACCGGTGCCCAGCACCGCAAGGCCAAGGGCGGCCAGCAGGAACCCCAGCGCGGCGGCGAACCATGCCATCGTCCAGCGCGAAAGCTCTTTTCCCGGCATCCTGACCTCTGACTGCGTTGCGGCCATTCTGGGCCGCCGCCGGACTGCGGTCTTTGCGATGCCGCAACTTCGCGCAGAAATCCGGCCTAGCCGCGCCGGCCCGCGTCATCGAAGCCATAATCGAACCGCGCGACATCCTCGGCGCAGAGATCGGCCACCAGCGCCGCGTCGGCATCGCTGTAATAGCCGCGCCAGTCGCGGGCGCGGTCGCTGTCATTGGCGCGCGGCAGGGGCGTGAGGCGAAACCCCAGATGCGCCTCGAAGGGCGCCACATCCTCGGCCAGATGCTCCAGCCGCAGGAAATGCGCCGGGCGTTCCCGCCCCGCCGCATCGCGCAGATAGGCGGCGCTTGGCCACAGGCGAAAGGCCGTCATCGTCTGGCGATGGTTCAGGAAATGGTGGAAATCCAGCGCCTTGGCCAGACCCACCGCCGGATGGGCAAAGCCCTGCGCCCGCAGCCAGTGATAATAGCTGACCGCGCGGTCCCAGGGGTTGCGCACCAGCGTGACCAGAAACAACCCGTCCAGTTCGGTCCGGCTGACCACACCGTCGATATCGGCCAGCGTCGAGTGCTTCCACAGCCGCCCCGCCGCCTTCAGCGCCTTCACCCGCGCCCGGCGCGCGCGCGCCTTGGGCGTGTCGCCGATCAGGATGTCGTCCTTCATCGCCCGCGCCTCCAGCGCCAGGCTCAGCGCGGTGCCGCCGGTCTTGGGGATATGGACAAAGATGTACCGGCGCCCGCGCGAGATGATCATGGCCCATCCTACCGCCCCGCAGGACGAATCTCCTGCCGAAAATCACCCGGCCGTCAGACCGGGTTGGGCACCGGCCGGCCCTCGGCGAAGGCGATCACATTGTTCAGCGCCATCATGCCCATCGCCTCGCGCACTTCCAGCGCGGCGGTGCCCAGATGCGGCAGCAGCGTGACATTTTCCATCTCCAGAAGGCCGGGATGCACCTTCGGCTCGAACTCGTAGACATCCAGCCCCGCGCCGGCGATCTGCCCGGCCTTCAGCGCCGCGACCAGCGCCGTCTCGTCCACCACATCGCCGCGGCTGATGTTCACGAAGATGCCTTCGGGCTGCATATGGGCCAAGGTTCCGGCGTTGATCAGATGATGCGTCGCCGGCCCGCCCGGCACCGCGACCACCACGAAATCGGCCGCCATCGCCTCGGCCAGCGGCACCTGGCGCGCCGGCACCCCGGCATCGGCGACGGCCGAGCGGTTGTAGAACACCACCTCCATGCCAAAGCCCAAGTGGCAGCGCTTCGCAATCGCCTTGCCGATCCGGCCCAGCCCGATGATGCCTACCCGCTTGCGGGTGACATGGCGGCCCAGCATCTGCGTCGGCTTCCAGCCGCTCCACTGGCCGGCACGCAACAGCCGTTCGCCCTCACCGGCGCGCCGCGCGGTGGCAAGGATCAGCGTCAGGGCGATATCGGCCGTCGCGTCGGTCACGGCGCCGGGGGTGTTCGTCACCTCCAGCCCGGCGGCGCGGGCGGCGGCCACGTCGATGTGGTTGTAGCCCACCCCGAAATTGGCCAGGATTCCGGCGCGCGGCTGCGGCACATCGGCAAAGACATCGGCGCGGAACATATCGCCCAGCGAGGGCAGCACCAGATCATGCTCGCGCAGCGCCGCGCGCAGGGCCGCAGGCTCCAGCGGCCCGCCATCGAGGAGCGTCAGGTCAAACCGCGCGCGGGCGGCCTCCAGCACCTTTTCCGGCAGCAGGCGGGTGATCAGCAGCTTTTTCAATAGAGTTTCCCCCCAAGCGGCACATCCTGCCCCGGCCCGATCAGCACCACCTCGCCATCGGCATCGGGCACGCCCAGCACCAGCACTTCGGACAGAACCTTGCCGATCTGGCGCGGCGGAAAGTTGACCACCGCCAGCACCTGCCGGCCCACCAGCCCCTCGGGCGTGTAATGCCGGGTGATCTGCGCCGATGAACGTTTCTCGCCGATCTCGCCGCCGAAATCGACCCACAGCTTGATCGCCGGCTTGCGGGCCTCGGGGAAGGGTTCGGCGCGGGTGATGCGGCCGACGCGGATATCGACCCGCGCGAAATCGTCATAGGTGATCGTCACTTGGCCAGCTCCGCCCCGCGCGCCGCCGCCGCCGCCACGGCCCGTTTCATCAGGGGCGGCAGGCCGGTTTCGGGGTCCATCAGGTGTTTCAGCGCCTCGGCCGTGGTGCCGCCGGGCGAGGTGACGTTGATGCGCAGCTGGCTGGCCGGTTCGTCAGACCGCCGGGCCAGTTCGCCCGCGCCGCAGACGGTTACCCGTGCCAGCCGCATCGCCACGTCAGGCGCAAGGCCCAACGCCTCTCCCGCAGCGGCCATGGCTTCGATCATGTGAAAGACATAGGCCGGCCCGCCCCCCGACAGGGCAGTGACCGCGTCGATCTGATGCTCGCCCTCAAGCTCCACCACCTCGCCCACGGCCTGCATCAGCGCCCGGGCCAGCGCCAGTCCCTCGGCCCCCGCATGGGCATTGGCGCAGATGCCGGTGATGCCGCGGCCGACCATGGCGGGGGTGTTGGGCATGGCGCGGACAATCGGCGTGCGGTCGCCGAAGACCGCCTCAAACGTGGCAATCGCCGTGCCCGCGGCGATCGACACGACCAGCGTCTGCCCGTTGCCCATGGCCTGCAGGGCCGGCAGCGCCGCGCCCATCATCTGCGGCTTCACCGCCAGCACCACCACGGCGGGCGTGGCGGGCAGCGTTGCGTTCAGGTGAACCCCGGCGCCCTTCAGCCAGTCGGTCGGATGGGGTTCGACCACCCAGACCGAACCGGGCGGCAACCCCGCCGCCAGCCAGCCGGCCAACAGGGCAGACCCCATCTTGCCGCATCCCAGAAGAACCAGCCCCTCACGGGCAACACGTTCCAGCGCCATCAGACCCTCCGTTCCGGCGGGCAGGTTAGGCGCGGCCGTAAGCCTCGGCAATGGCGACTTTCATGGCGTCGGCGGGGGTGCGGTCGCCCCAGGAAACCAGCTGGAACGCCGGATAGAACCGCTCGGCCGCCAGCACAGCGCCCGAGATCAGCCGGTCAATCTGCTCGGCCGAGGCGAATTGCCCGCCGGCAAGGCACAGGCCATAGCGCCAGACCATCAGCTTCTGTTCCGCCCAATAGGTGAAGGCGCCGGTCCAGACCATGTCGTTGCAGCGGTTCAGGACGTCATAAAGCGCGCCCATCCGCGCCTCGGGCGGCTCCATCTCGAAGGTGCAGATCAGCCGAAGCGTCTCATCCTGCGCCGACCAGGCCAGCGTCAGCGAATAGGTGCGCCACTGACCTTCGACCGCCATGGCGATCTGATCATCGGTGACGCGGTCAAACTCCCAGTCGTGGTGGGTGGCGATGTCCTCGACGATGTCGATGGGATGCAGGTCGTCCGTCAGCAGGAAATCTTCAGAAACCGACATGCGCCCCCTCACAATCATGCCATTTGCGGGGCGGCCCCCACTAGCGGCTGGGTGTCCGGCAACTGGCTGCGTCACCCGACGACAGCCTTACTAGATATTGAAAGGGCCGGGGAAGCCTGTAAAGCGAAATCTGGGCAAATCTTCTGTGGACAACCGGGTTTCGGGGCGAAATGCGCCGATGGCGGCAGGTCCGTGGTGCTGCGGATTCACCGCCCCGGATACATCCGCGCCAGAACCGCATCCAGCGCATCGTCCCAGGCGGTCAGCGCGCCGGTGCGGTGCAGATGGCCGACCAGCTGTTCGGTAATCCCGCCGGGCGTGGTGACGCCGGCAGAAATCGCCTCCATCCCCTCGGGCGATTGCAGGAAGACCTCGGCATTGCCGCGCAGCGTCTCGGCCACCAGTTGCCGGGCAGTGGCGGGGTCCAGCCCGTGGCGGGCATACCATTCCGCCAGATGGCGGATCAGGAACACCGTCGCCCCCGACATGGCACCAAACACCGCCGCCGTCTGATACTCTTCGGGCGCAGCGATCTGATGCACCGGGCCAAGCGCCGACAGAAACTCGCGCCAGTCGTCCGAAGCGGGGTGCAGCAACGACGGCCCGGCCGAATAGGCATTGGCATAGCCCGGCATCATGCCCACGAAGCCTTCGGCCGGGGCAACGGCCGCGCGCAGATCCTCCAGCCCCGCCCCCGCCATCGCAGACAGCACGCTTTGCCCCGCACGAAAGCGCAGGCCCCGCAGATCGTCCAGCCCGGTCGCGGCAGGCAGGCAGACCAGCACATGCTGGCAACTGTCCACCACCTCCTGATTGCTGGCCGCCACCTCACATCCGAACCGCTCCGCCAGATCGGCGGCAATCGCGGCCCCGCGCGGCGACAGAAGGAAGGAATAGCCCGACCCCTGCGCACCCCGCACCAGATAGGCCGCCAGATGGCCGGTGCCCAGAATCCCGATCCTCATGGCATTTCCTCCAGCACTTCGGCCATGGCGGCGGCCGTCGCGGCGATGTCGGCCTCGGTATGGGCCAGCGACGACAGCGAATGCAGCGTGGCCGAGGGGTTCATGTACACCCCCTTGTCCATCAGCCGCAGCGCGAAGTCACGGAACTTCGCGCGGTCCACATGCGCGCAGAAGTCGCGGAAATCGCCGATCTCGGGCCGGTCGGTGAAGAAGACCTGGAACATCGAGTTCACCCCCTGCACCACGATCCCGTGCCGGTTCGAGGCGCGGGCGACCCCACGGATCGCCTCGGCCATCTTCAGGCCCAGGTCCTTGATCTTCGCAAAGCCCGCCTGATCGTCGGCCAGCATGGTTTCCAGCATGACCTTCGTCACATGCAGCGCCAGGCGCCCGGCGTTGTGGGTGCCGAAATGCAGCACCTTGCCCCATTCCAGACCCGCCATCACTTCGGCCCGCCCGCCGATCATCGCCATGGGCAGCCCGCCGCCCAGCGCCTTGCCGTAGGTCACGATGTCGGGGCTCAGCCCGTAAAGCTCGGCGCAGCCGCCGGCGGCAAGGCGAAAGCCCGTCACCGTCTCATCCAGATAGAACAGCGCGCCGTGCTGGCGGCACAACTCCTGCATCCGGTTCAGATAGCCCGGTTTCGGCGGAATGACCCCCATGTTCGACATGACGCCTTCGGTCACCACGCAGGCCGCATCGCGCCCGTGCAGCGCCATCGCGCGCTCCAGCGCGTCGAAGTCGTTCCAGCGCACGACGATGGTATCCTTCCACGCCTCTTCGGGAATGCCCGAACTGTCGGGAATGCGGATCGGGTCGTTGGGGTGGCCCAGCATGGTGGGCGGCAGCGGGTTGGTGTTGACCAGAACGGCATCCCACCAGCCATGGTAATGCCCTTCGAACTTGATGATCTTGCGCCGCCCGGTATGGCCCCGGGCAAGGCGGAAGGCCGCCATCGCCGCCTCGGTCCCGGTGTTCGCAAAGCGCACCTTTTCCACATGCGGCAGCAGCGCCACCAGCATCTCGGCCACCTCGACCTCAACCTCCAGCGCGGTGGCGAAATGGGTGCCGCGCGCCGCCTCACGCGCGATGGTTTCGACCACCTTCGGATGGGCATGGCCAAGGGGCAGCGCGCCGAAGGCCATCATCCAGTCGATGTATTCCCGCCCGTCCACATCATACAGCCGCGCGCCGGCGCCGTGGCTCATGTAGCGCGGCGCCCCGCCAAAGGTGGCCGGCCCGCGCGAGGCCGAGGAAACGCCTTCCACCAGCACCTTCATGCCGCGGTCAAACAGGGATTGAGAGCTGTTGGTCATGCCTTGCACCACGATCTGATTCACGGCACAATGTTCGTATAGGAACATTGTGAAGTCAACGGTGCAGGATCGGAACATGCCCCCCACCGAACGCCCCCGACAGGAAGCCGCCCATGCCGAACTCGCCAGCCGCATCCGCCGCTGGCGCGACCTGCGCGGCTGGAACCAGCAGCAACTGGCCGACCGCGCGGGCTTTGCCCGCTCCACTCTGTCAAAGATCGAGAATGGCCAGTTGTCGCCGACCTTCGAGATCCTGCTGAAACTCGCGCGCGGTTTCGGCACCGATCTGGCCGAACTGGTCCGGGCCGAAGCGCCGGCACTGTCGGGCCGCATGGTGATCGCGCGCGGCACTGGCGGAGGGGAGGGCATTGCCTATCCGAACAACCGGCTCTGGCCGCTGGCGGCCACGCTGAAGGGCCGCGCCTTCCAGCCGGCCATCGTCGAATTCACCGAAACCGACCTTGCCGCCTTCGGCCCCTTCAACGCCCATGCGACCGAAGACCTGCTGATGGTGCTTTCCGGCCGGCTGGCCTTTCATTCCGAAGGATATGAGACGGCTTTCCTTGACCCCGGAGATTCGGTGCATTTCGACGGCACCATGCCCCACGCCTGCCTGTCCGCGGGGCCCGGGCCCTGCCGCTGCCTTTATGTCTTTGCCGAAGCCTGACCCTCAGGTCATCACCTCGAACCGGTCCACGTCCACCATGCCGTGATCGGTGATCTTCAGATGCGGGATGACCGGCAGTGCCAGAAAAGCCAGCTGCAGGAACGGTTCTTCCAGCGTGACCCCAAGTGATTTCGCCGCCGCCCGCAGCGCGATCAGGTCCTGATGCACCGCTTCGAACGGCTTCAGGCTCATCAGCCCGGCCACCGGCAGCGCCAGTTCGGCCAGCACCTGCCCGCCTTCCACCACGACGAACCCGCCCTCGATCTGCCCCAGCCGGTTCGCCGCCACCGCCATGTCGGCGGCATCCGCGCCGACCACCGCGATGTTGTGATGGTCATGGCACACGGTCGAGGCGATCGCCCCGCGTTTCAGCCCGAAGCCCTTCACGAAGCCCGTGGCGATGTTGCCGTTCACCCCATGCCGTTCCACCACCGCGATCTTCACCAGATCGCGCGACAGGTCGGGCCGCTTGTCGCCATCGGCCGGCGCGATGTCATAGGTCAGGTGTTCGGTGATGATCTTGCCCGGCAGAATGCCGATCACCGGCGTCTCCACCCGGTTCCCCCCGGTGCGGAAGCTGGCCGCCGTCACCGGCCGCGCCTTCACCGAATGGCGCGCCACCGGCGGAATGATCTGACGCGCCGCAAAGGCCGCATCGGTGACCGCGACCCCGCCGGCAAAGACCTGCGCGATATGGCAGCCTTCAAGCCCGTCGATCACGGCGATATCCGCCCGCCGGCCCGGCGCGATCAGCCCGCGGTCCTTCAGGCCAAAGGCCTCGGCCGCCGAAAGGCTGGCCGCGCGGTAAACCGCAAGCGGCGGGGCGCCAAGGGCAATCGCGGTGCGGATGATCCAGTCCAGATGGCCATGCTCGGCGATGTCCAAAGGGTTGCGGTCATCGGTGCACAGGCAAAGATAGGGCGAATGCCGTTCCGTCAGCAGCGGCGCCAGCGCATGCAGGTCTTTCGAAACCGACCCCTCGCGGATCAGCACCCGCATCCCCTTGCGCAGCTTTTCCAGCCCCTCTTCCGCCGTCGTCGCCTCGTGCTCGGTGCGGATGCCGGCGGCCAGATAGCCGTTCAGGTCACGGCCCCGCAGCAGAGGCGCATGCCCGTCGATATGCCGGCCGGCCCATGCCTCAAGCTTGGCCATGCAGCCCGGGTCCTTCATCAGCACGCCCGGATAGTTCATGAACTCGGCCAGACCGATCACCCGCGGATGATCCATCAGCGGGATCAGGTCGGCCGCTTCCAGCCGCGCGCCGGTGGTCTCCATATGGGTCGAGGGCACGCAGCTGGACAGCTGCACCCGGATGTCCATCAGCGTCCGCGCCGAGGCATCCAGGAAATAGCCTATCCCTTCCAGCCCGCAGACATTGGCAATCTCATGCGGGTCGCAGATCGCCGTGGTCACCCCGCGCGGCAGAACGCAGCGGTCGAACTCGAACGGCGTCACAAGACTTGATTCGATATGCAGATGCGTGTCGATGAAGCCCGGCACCAGCACCTTGCCCGACACATCCACCTCTTGCCGGCCCTGATAGTGGCCCAAGGTGCCGACGATGGTATCGCCGCAGATCGCCACATCGGTTTCCGCCAGATCGCCGGTGATCAGGTCGAACACCCGCCCCCCTTTCAGCACAAGATCGGCAGGCACAAGGCCGCGGCCCTGGTCGATCCGGTCGGCAAGCGGGGCATGGGGCATGGGGCATCTCCTTTGCCCAAGGGAAGCGCAAGGCGCGGCGCGGGGCAAGGGCACATCTGCCGCCACGGGTCTTGCCCCTGCCGGGGAATGATGGTTCAGTCCGCCGCGAAAGGCTTCCCATGCGACCCCTGCGCGGCATTGCCCTGAAACTGGGCTCGGTCCTTATGTTCATCGTCATGTCGGCGATGATCAAATCCGTGGCCGACCATGTGCCGCCCGGGCAGACCGTGTTCTTCCGCAGCTTCTTCGCCATTCCGGTGATCGTCGTCTGGCTGGCATGGCGGCGGGAACTGCGCACCGGCTTTCACGCAGCGAAACCCATGGGCCATGTCTGGCGCGGGGTGATGGGCACCACCTCGATGGGTCTGGGTTTTGCTGGACTTGCCTATCTGCCGCTGCCCGAGGTTACCGCCATCGGCTATGCCGCGCCGCTTCTGACCGTGATCTTCGCCGCGATGTTTCTGGGCGAAGAGGTGCGGGCCTTCCGCATCTCGGCCGTCGTGCTGGGGCTGACGGGGGTGCTGATCGTGCTGTCGCCGCGCCTGTCGATCCTTCAGGGCGAGGTTTCGGGCCATGCCGAGGCCTTCGGCGCCATGCTGGTTCTGGGCGGCGCGGTCTTTGCCGCGCTGGCCCAGGTCTTTGTCCGCAAGCTGGTCATGACCGAACAGACGCCCGCCATCGTCTTCTGGTTCTCGCTGACGGCCACCATGATGTCGCTGGTCACCCTGCCCTTCGGCTGGGTCATGCCCACGCCGGGCGAGGCGGCGCTTCTGGTCGCGGCGGGGCTGGTGGGGGGCGTCGGGCAGATTCTGCTGACGTCCAGCTACCGTGAGGCCGATGCCTCGCTGGTGGCGCCCTTCGACTATGCCTCGATGATCTTCGCGCTGCTCTTCGGCTATTTCATCTTCGACGAAATGCCCAGCTGGACGATGCTGGGCGGTGCCGCCCTGGTGGTGACGGCTGGCATCCTGATCATCTGGCGAGAACACAAGCTGGGGCTGGAACGCGCCCGGCAGCGCAAGTCGATGACGCCGCAGGGCTAGGCCACGCTAGGCGCGGCCCGGCCGGTCGGCCAGATGCAGGGCCAGCGCCCCGGTCAGCACCACCGCCGCCCCCAGCACCGCCACAGCGCCATAGCCCGAAACCGCCGTGCCAACCGCAAAGCACAGCGCCGCCAGCACATCGCCCGTCAGCCGCTGCAACGCCATCAGCGAGGCACCCGTACCCGGCCGGTCCGCGAGCAGGTCCTGCAGATAGGCGATGGGAATGGTCAGAACCACCGCCCCCCCGGCCGCCGCCGGCAGGATCAGCAGCCAGACGAAGGGCGAGCCGGCCAGAAACGGCAGCCCCGCCACATGGATGCAATAGACCGCCGCGCCGATCAGGATCAGCCGCGTCCTTGCGATATGGGGCATGATCTGCGGCAGGGCCAGCATGAAGGGCACCTCCAGCCCGGCGACCAGCCCGGCATAAAGCGCCACATCGCTGGCCCCCCGCCCCACCGCCGGCACCAGTACCAGCCCGACAATCGCCATGTAAAGCGTGCCGCCGGCATTCACCGCGCCCAGCGCCAGAAGCCGGCCCAGCAGGCGCGGCCGGGCAATCTCGGCCAGCGCGGCGCCAAAGCTCAGCCCCGAAGGCGCATCGGCCCCCGCGGCGCCCCGGTCGGCCGGCCAGCCGCGCAGGGCCATCGCCAGCATGACCACCGCAAGGCCAAGGCAGACCGGATAGATGCTCAGCAGTTCCGCCCCAAGGCCAAAGGCCAGTGCCCACAGCGGCAGCACCGCCACGAAGGGCAACGCGAACAGCGCGCGCAGGCTGGCCATGATCCCGTCGCGCGCGGCGGGCGGATGGGCCAGTGCCGCGATGCGGCCCTGCGCGAACAACTGGCCGAACAGCGTCGAGGCCAGCGGCAGCACCAGCCCATG
>JACZKR010000461.1 GCA_014859945.1 Paracoccaceae bacterium
GCCCGGTGCTGGGCATGGTGCTGATGGTGGCGGCGCTGGCCCTGTCACCGCGGCTCGCGGCACTGGTGCGGCCTGTGGCACAGGGGGTGCTGGGCCATATGTCGTTGCTGTTCATCCCCGCTGGCGTAGGGGTTGTGGGGCACGTTTCCTCCTTGGGCGGGCAGGCGGCGGCGGTGTTCCTGGCGCTTCTGGTGTCGACCGTGCTGGCCATCGCCGTCGGCGCCCTGACATTCGCCGGCGTGGCCCGGCTGACGGGCAGCCGCGATGACTGATTTCGCCGAGATCTGGAGCTATCTTTCCCGCGCGCCCCTGTTGTGGCTGACAGCGACGCTGGCCGCCTATCTTGTTGGAGACGCTGCCTTTCGTGCCGCGGGGCGGCGGCCGCTGGTCAACCCGGTTCTGGTGGCGGTGGCGGTTCTGGCGCCGCTTCTGTGGATCACCGGCACCTCTTACGCCACCTATTTCGAGGGCGCGCAGTTCGTGCATTTCCTGCTGGGCCCGGCCACCGTCTGCCTTGCCCTGCCGCTGTGGGAGAATCTGGCGCGCGTCCGAAAGGCGCTGTTGCCCATCGCCGCCGCGCTGCTGGCGGGATCGGTGACCGCCGTGGTCAGCGCGCTGGCCGTGGGCCGGGCGCTGGGGCTTGAGGGCGGCATCATGGCCTCGCTTGCGCCGAAATCGGCCACGGCACCGGTGGCCATCGGGATTTCCGAGACGCTGGGCGGGTCGCCCACGCTGACGGCGGTGCTGGTGATCCTGACCGGCATCATCGGCGCGGTGGTGGCCACGCCGCTTCTGAACCTTCTGGACCTGCGCGACTGGCGGGCGCGGGGCTTTGCCGTGGGCGTCGCGGCGCATGGCATCGGCACGGCGCGGGCCCTGCAGGTGAACCCGTCAGCGGGCGCCTTCGCCGGGCTGGGCATGGGGCTGAACGCGGTGCTGACGGCCTTCCTCGCCCCGGTGATCTTGGCGTTTTTCCGTTAGGGCGGATTGCGTTCAATCTGATTCAGATTGAACGCAATCCAAGACAGGCAAGCCGTTGGAAATGTTGCGCATCTCTTTCAATCAGGTGAACCTGATTGAAAGAGACGCGCTGCAGGATCAGGCCAGATAGGCGCGGAAGCTGCGCACCACCTCTTCATAGACAGCGCGCTTGAAGGGCACGATCGAGGCGACCATCTCATCGGCCGAAATCCAGCGCCAGTGGCTGAATTCGGGGTGTTCGGTGTCGATCCGCACCTGATCGTCGCGGCCGGTGAAGCGGTACAGGAACCACTTCTGCTTTTGCCCGCGATACTTGCCGCCCCAGACCTTGCCCAGAAGCTCGGGCGGCAGATCGTAGGTCACCCAGCCATGGGTCTTGCCGATGAATTCGACCAGATTGGCGGTGACGCCGGTTTCTTCCCACAGCTCGCGCAGCGCGGCCTGACGGGGCTTTTCGCCGTCATCAATCCCGCCCTGCGGCATCTGCCAGGCGGGGGTGGGGTTATCAAGCCGCTGACCGGCAAAGATCAGGCCCTGCGGGTTGATCAGCACGACGCCGACGCAGGGCCGGTAGGGCAGGCTTTCGGGATCGACGGACATCGGCGCCTCGGGGCTTGGGCCGCGCAGGTTGCCCCGCGCGGCCATTTGGTCAGGGCTTGGGCGCCACGGCGGCCAGACCACGCAGGATATCAACGGCATAGGCCAGCTGATAATCCTCGTCCCGCAGCTTGGCGGCCTCTTCGGTGCGGGCGCGCTCTTCTTCCAGCAGCTGCTTTTCGTCCTCGGTCATCGAGTCGTTCGACAAGACGCCGCGCAGATCGGCCTCGGACCGCTGACGCGCCGCATCCTCGGCCGCCTGTTCTTCGGTGCCGGGGGCCTCGGGGTCGATGGCGGGCTGGTTCACCACGATGTCGGGCATCACGCCCAGCGCCTGGATCGAACGGCCCGAGGGCGTGTAATAGCGCGCCGTGGTCAGCCGCATCGCGCCTTCGCCCTTCATCGGGATCAGCGTCTGGACCGAGCCCTTGCCGAAGCTCTTGGTGCCGACGACGATGGCGCGGCGGTGATCCTGCAGCGCCCCCGACACGATTTCCGAGGCCGAGGCCGAACCGCCGTTGATCAGCACCACCACCGGCTTGCCCTGCGCCAGATCGCCGGGGGTCGCGTTGTGGCGTTCGCCGTCCTGCGGGTTGCGGCCGCGGGTCGAGACGATCTCGCCCTTTTCCAGGAAGGCATCGGCCACCATGATCGCCTGATTGAGCAGGCCACCCGGGTTGTTGCGCAGGTCGATGACGAAGCCGTTCACCTTGTCCATGCCGCCGGCTTCCTCGACCATCTTGCGGATGCCCTCTTCAAGCCCCGGGAAGGTCTGGTCGTTGAAGGTGGTCAGGCGCAGGACGACCGTATTGCCCACAAGACGCGAGCGGACGGCGGTCATCTTGATGGTTTCGCGGATGATCGAGACGTCGAAGGGGTCGGTCACGCCTTCGCGGACCACGGTGATGATGACTTCGGAACCCACCTCGCCGCGCATCATCTCGACCGCCTGATCCAGCGTCAGGCCCAGCACGCTTTCGCCGTTCACATGGGTGATGAAGTCGCCCGCCAGAATGCCCGCCTTGTCGGCCGGGGTGTCATCCATGGGCGAGATGACCTTGATGAAGCCCTCTTCCTGCGTCACCTCGATGCCCAGCCCGCCGAACTGGCCGCGGGTCTGCACCTGCATGTCCGAGAAATCTTCCTCGTTCAGATAGCTGGAATGCGGGTCAAGCGAGGTCAGCATGCCGTTGATGGCGGCCTCGATCAGCTTCTTGCTGTCGACCTCTTCGACATATTGGGCGCGGATGCGCTCAAAGATATCGCCGAAAAGGTCAAGCTGTTCATAGACCGAACTGTTGCGCGCCGCTTCCTGCGCGATCAGGGGGCCCGCGAACTGCGTGGTTACGATGGCCCCGGCCAACGTGCCGCCCAGAGCGGCCATCAGGATCTTTTTCATCGTCGCGTCATTCCTTCCGCGCGGCCGTTGCCGCAAACCAGTCGATCGGGTTTACCGGGTCGGCACCCTGCCGAAGCTCCAAGTAAAGCGTTTCCGAATCGCGCATGCCACCACCTTCTTCCACGGGCACAAGGAAGTCGGCAAGGCCCGGCTCGACCCCGCCCATCAGGCCAAGCGCCGCGCCGCCCGCGACAACCTCGCCCACCTCACCGTAAACCTCGGACAAACCCGCCAGGATCAACAGATAACCGCCTCCGGGCTCAAGGATGATCACGTTTCCGTAGTCCAGCAGCGGGCCGCGGTAGCGGATGGTTCCGGGCCAGGGCGCGGTGACCAGCGCGCCGGGCCGCGTGGCCAGCACCATGCCCGGCCGCGTCACGCCGCGCGCATCGGTTTCGCCCGGCCGCAGGATCAGCCGGCCGGTCACCGGCAGGTCCAGCGTGCCCTTGGCCTGCGGAAATTCCTGCGTCTGGCGGTCGTCCAGCGTCAGGCCGGCGGCAAAGGCATCCAACGTATCGGCACTTTCCAGTAGGTTGCGCAGCACCTCGGGGTCTTCGGTAAAACGTTTGGGCAGTTCGGTCCGGTCGGACATCGCCTGCGACAGGGTGGAGCGCGCCTCCTGCGCCGCCGTCAGCCCGCGTTGCAGCGTTTCGCCCGCCGCCAGTTGCAGGGACCGCAGGGCGGACAGCTCATCCAGTTCGGCGCGCAGCCGCTCGGCCTCGGCCTGCAGGGCCGGGGTCACGTCGGACAGCAGCATCCCCGCCCGCACCGTGCCCAGGGGGCCGTCGGGGTGCATCAGCAGCAGGGGCCCCGGCTCGGCCCGGATGGCGGACAACACGCCCAGAAGCTGCGCCACCCGGCCGCGCTTGGCGGCCAGCTGCCCCTCAAGCTCGGCCTGGCGCAGTTCGGCCTGACGCAGCGCCTCCCGCATCACGGCAAGGCCCTGCTCATAGGCGCGGATGGTCTGGGTCAGGGCGGAAATGCGGTCCTTCGCCTCGACCGCCTCTTCCAGCGCGGTGACCGCCGCCTGAAGATGCCCCGCCGCCGCCGCCGCATCCTCGGCCACCCCCGCATGCGCGCCGGGGGCGGCAAGGGTCAGCGTCAGGGCAAGGGCCAGCGCGCGGCGCATCAGGCC
>JACZKR010000462.1 GCA_014859945.1 Paracoccaceae bacterium
AGATCAACGATTTCATCGCCTGGGTCGGGGCCGAAGCGCAGGTGCGCCACGGCGTGACGCTGGAGCATGTGAAGCTGGCCTCGACCGCCGATGCCGTGGCCCGCGTGCTGGCCGAGCGCGATGCCGGCCAGACCACCGGCGGCGCGGTGGACCTGATCTGGATCAACGGCGAAAACTTCGCGGCGATGAAGGAAAAGGGCCTGCTCTTCGGCCCCTTCGCCGAAAGACTGCCCAACTGGCCCCTGGTCGATGTGGCCGGCAAACCCGCCGTGGTGACCGATTTCACTCTGCCCACCGGCGGCTTCGAATCGCCCTGGGCGATGGCGCGGCTGGTCTTTGAATATGACAGCGCCCGCCTGCCCGCCCCGCCCGCGACCATCGCCGCGCTGGCGGATTGGGCGCGGGCCAATCCGGGCCGCTTCACCTATCCGCAGCCGCCCGATTACCTGGGCCTGACCTTCCTGAAACAGGTGCTTTACGCGGTGATGGCCGACCCTGCGGTGATGCAGGCCCCGGCGGGCGATGACTATGCCGCACAGGTCGCGCCGCTGTGGGATTATCTTGACGCGCTGCACCCCGTGCTCTGGCGCGAGGGGCGGGCCTTCCCCCAGAACGAACCCGCGCTGGGGCAGCTTCTGGCCGATGCCGAGGTGGACATCGCCTTTGCCTTCAACCCCGGCCGGGCCAGCGCCGAGATTGCCGCCGGCAATCTGGCCGACAGCGTGCGCAGCTTCGTTCCTGAGGGCGGCACGATCGGCAATGCCTCGTTCCTGGCCATTCCCTTCAACGCCGCCCATCAGGCCGGCGCGCAGGTGATCGCCAACCTGATCCTGGACCCTGCGGTTCAGGCCCGCGCGCAGGACCCGGCGATCCTTGGCTTTCAGACCGTGCTGGACCTCGCCGCCCTTGCTCCCGAAGACCGTGCCCGCTTTGACACGCTGGAGCTGGGCGTCGCCACCCTTTCGCCCGAGGCGCTGGGGCCGGCCCTGCTGGAACCCCATGCCAGCTGGGTCACCCGGATCGGCGAGGACTGGCAGGCACGCTACGGCGTGGCACCGTGAAGGGCGCCGGCGCGGCCCTGATCCTGCCGCGCCTGACGCTGGCCCTGCTGGTGCTGCCGGTGGCGGCGGGGCTGGCCGGCACGCTGCTGCCGGCGGTTTCCGGCTTTCAGGCGCTGATCGGCTGGCCCGGCCTGCCGCGCGCCGCCGCCCTGTCGGTGATCAGCGGTGCGGCTTCAACGCTGATCGCGCTGGGGCTGACCGGGCTGATCGTGGCCATGCTGCACGACCGGCCGGGCTTTGCGCTGTTGCGCCGGCTGCTGTCGCCGCTGCTTGCCGTGCCCCATGCGGCGGCGGCGCTGGGGCTGGCCTTCCTGATCGCGCCCTCGGGCTGGATCGTGCGGGCGCTGTCGCCCTGGGCGACCGGCTGGCAGGTGCCGCCCGACCTTCTGCTGATCAACGATCCCGGCGGCATCGCCCTGACGCTGGGGCTGGTGGCAAAAGAGGTGCCCTTCCTTCTGCTGATGGCGCTGGCCGCCCTGCCCGCCTGCGACGCGCCCCGCCGGCTGGCGGTAACGGCGGCGCTGGGTTATGGCCGGCTGGCGGGCTTTGCGCTGGCAGTC
>JACZKR010000463.1 GCA_014859945.1 Paracoccaceae bacterium
GGAGAGTCGCATGGAAGACATTCAGACCACCGCCACGCTTGCCGCCCCCGCGGCCGCCGCCCCCGAACCCGCCGCCGATCCGGCCGACGGCACGGGTGAGGGGCTGACCGGCCCCCGCCATTTCCCGGTGGCCAATCCCGATGCCATCCGTCAGGCCTTCGAATCCGGCCGCTATCCCTATGCCCGCCTTCTGGGCCGTGCGAGCTATGAGGCCGAAAAGGCCCGCCTTCAGGCCGAGCTTCTGAAGGTGCAGATCTGGGCGCAGGAGACCGGGCAGAAATTCGTCATCCTGATGGAAGGCCGCGATGCCGCCGGCAAGGGCGGTACGATCAAGCGCTTCATGGAACATCTGAACCCCCGTTACGCCCGGGTCTGCGCGCTGACGAAACCCAGCGACGTAGAAAAGGGCCAGTGGTTCTTTCAGCGCTACATCGCCCATCTGCCGACGGCGGGCGAAATGGTGTTCTACGACCGCAGCTGGTACAACCGCGCCGGGGTCGAGCGGGTGATGGGCTTCTGTTCCCCCGCCGAATACCTGGAATTCATGCGCGAGGCGCCCGAGATGGAGCGGATGCTGGTCCGTTCGGGCATAAGGCTTTACAAATACTGGTTCTCGGTCACGCGCGAAGAACAGCGCATCCGCTTCAAGGCGCGGGAAACCGATCCGCTGAAGATGTGGAAGCTGTCGCCCATCGACAAGGCATCGCTGGACAAGTGGGACGACTACACCGAGGCGAAAGAGGCGATGTTCTTCTACACCGATACCGCCGACGCGCCCTGGGTCATCGTCAAGTCGAACGACAAGAAGCGGGCGCGGCTGAACTGCATGCGGCATTTCCTGTCCTCGCTGGACTATCCGGGCAAGGATGCGGCGGTGGTGGGCCAGCCCGATCCGCTGATCGTCGGGCGGGCCAGTCAGGTGCTGACCGGGCATGGCCATATCCTTGACGCCGCCACCCACCCGGCGGTGCGCCGCGGATAGCCGTCGGGGCTTCTGGCGGCGGCAGCCCGGCCCGGCTAAGGTGCGCCCGAACAAGGGGGCGCTGATGCGGGCAGGGCTGGCGGTTCTGGGGTGGCTGATGGCGGCGGGCGCTGCCGCGGCGCATCCGCATGTCTTTGTCGATACCGGGCTGGAGATTCTGCTGGATGACCAGAACCGCGCCACGGGCGTGCGGATCAGCTGGACCTATGACGACCTGACCTCGCTTCAGCTGATCGCCGACCGCGGGCTGGATGAGGATTTCGACGGCGTGCTGACGCCTGCGGAAGAGGCCGCGATCCTGGGGTTCGACATGGCCTGGCCCCCCGGCGTGGCGGGCGATACCTATGCGCTTCTGGGCGAAACCCCGCTGGACTGGTCAGGCCCGCAGGAGGTGACGGTTGCCTATGCCGATGCCAAGCTGACCTCATCCCACCTGCGGCGCTTTGCGCAGCCGGTGGACCTGGGCGCTCAGCCGCTGATCGTGCAGGCCTATGACACCAGCTATTACACCGCCTATGCCGTGGTCCGCGCGGTGGTCAGTGGCGGGCAGGGCAATTGCAGCGCCGAGATTTTCGCCCCCGAAGCCTCGGACGCGAATGAGGTGCTGCGCGCCGCCATGGCCGAACTGTCCCCCACCGACGATGCCGAGGCGCTGTTTCCCGCCGTGGGTGCCGCCTTTGCCGAGGAGGCGCGCGTCACATGCGCCGCGCCCTGACCCTTCTGGGCGCCGTGGTGGCGGTGGTGCTGGCGTTGCTGTGGCTGACCGGCGGGCTGGCCGCGCTTGAGGCCGCCGTGCTGTCGGGCCAGCGCGCCGCGCAAGAGGCGCTGGCC
>JACZKR010000002.1 GCA_014859945.1 Paracoccaceae bacterium
CAGAACCACCGCCGGGCGGGCGGACAGAACGGATGCGCGGCCGCTCATGCCACACCCCCGGGGCCGGCGTTGCGGACGATTTCGGTATGGTTCTTCACCAGTTCGCGCAGCACCGTATCGCGCGGACCGAAGGCGCGGCGCAGCCCGTCTTCCAGCACCAGCAACAGGTCGCATTCCTGAATGGCCGCCGGCCGGTGCGCCATGATCAGCACGCCACCCCCCGCCGCCTTGTGCGCCCGCAGCGCCGCGTTCAGCGCCACCGTGCCGTCATTGTCGAGGTTCGAGTTCGGCTCATCCAGCACCAGAAGCACCGGGTCGCCATAGAGCGCCCGCGCCAGCCCGATCCGCTGGACCTGCCCGCCCGAAAGCCGCCCGCCCAGCGCGCTGATCCGCGTGTCATAGCCCTTGGGCAACCGCAGGATCATCTCATGCGCGGCGGCCCGGCGCGCGGCACCCACAATCGCCTCACTGTCCGGCGCGGGATCGAAGCGTGAGATATTCTCGGCAATCGTGCCATCGAACAGCGTCACCGTCTGCGGCAGATACCCCATCAGCCGCCCCAGCCGGTCGGGCCCGAACTGGTCCAGCGTGGCGCCATCCAGCCGCAGCTGACCCCCCGCCGCCGGCCAGATGCCGGTCAGCGCGCGGGCCAGGGTGGTCTTGCCCGCGCCCGAAGGCCCGATCACGCCCACGGCCTGCCCGGGCTCCAGCCGGAAACTGATGCCGCGCAGAACCGCGCCGTTTTCGCCCGGGGGAACCACCGTCAGGTTCGTCGCCTCCAGCCGCGCGGCGGGACGCGGCAGTTCGGTCCGTTCCGCCTCGGGCGGCAGGCGTGACAGCAGATCGCCCAGCCGCCGACGCGCCTCAATCGCGCGGGTCATCACCGCCCACTGGCCGATCAGCTGCTCGATCGGTTGCAGCGTCCGCCCCATCAGGATCGACGCCGCCACCATCGCCCCGGCACTCAGGCTGCCCTGCAGCACCAGCCAGGCCCCCAGCCCCAGCACCGCCGATTGCAGCGCCATCCGCAGCGTGCGCGTCAGAGCCGAAAAGCCGCCACCCCGGTCCGCCGCCTGCAAGGTCTGGTCCAATGCCGCCCGGCGCGTCCGCTGCCAGCGGGCATAGGCGCTGCCCGCCATGCCCAGCGCCAGAAGCGTGCCCGAGCCGGTCTTCATGTCCTCCGACTGCCGCTCTGCCTCCAGTGACAGGGCGTTGGCGCGGTTCAGCGCCGGCTCCGACAGCCGCTGGTTCAGCACGGTCAGCGCTACCAGAACCGCACCGCCCCCCACCGCCAGCCAGCCCAGCACCGGATCAAAGACAAAGATCGCCGCCAGAAAGATCGGCGTCCACGGAATGTCGAACACCGCCGACATGACGGGCGATGCCCAAAGCCGCTGCAGCGCCTCAAGATCGCGCTGCGCCGCCAGCGCCCCGATATCGCCCGGCGCCTGCACCAGACGGCGATGCGCGGCGGTAAAGACGCGCTGATCCAGCCTGTCCTGCAACTGCGCCCCGATCCGGGCCAGCACCCGGCCGCGGGCGTAATCCAGCACCCCCATCACGGCATAAAGAAACGCCACCAGCAGCGACAGCGCGACCAGAGTCGGCTCTGACCGGCTGGTCAGCACCCGGTCATAGACCTGCAGCATGTACAGCGGCCCTGTCAGCAGCAGGATGTTCACCGCCACCGAAAACAGCGCAACCGCCCAGATCAGGCCGCGACTGCCCGCCGAAAGCTCTGCCCTGCCCCATTTGCCTTGCGCGTTCTGCATCGAAACCGTCCTGTTGACCCCGGCGGCAAAAAAACACCACCCGACCGCCTCTGCCGACCGAGGTCGTTGCCATCGCCGGAGGTGCAGCCTATCCCTTGGCTTCCACCGGCGCAGGACGCAAGGCTGAACGGACCATAGGAAAATGACTGTTGCGATTCCATTGATTTGCGCGGCCCCTGTGCGGAAACTTGCGGTCATCGCGGCGCTGGCCGCGCTGACGGCCTGCGGCCCGGCCCCCGCCCCCACCGGAATCGATGATCCCTATGAGCGTGAGAACCGCGGCACCCATCAGTTCAACCTGATGATGGACCAGAAGGTGCTCAGCCCGCTGTCGCAGGCCATGGGCAGCGGCAACGGCCCGATCAGCCGCGGCATATCGAATTTCGGCGGCAATCTGGGCCTGCCGGGCGATGTGGTGAACAACCTGCTGCAGTTCCGCATCGGCCGGGCGACGCACAACACCCTGCGCTTTGCCATCAACTCGACCATCGGCATCGCGGGCCTTTTCGATCCGGCAACCGCCGTCGGCGTGCCGGCGAAGGAAACCGACTTCGGCGAAACGCTGCATGTCTGGGGTATCGGCGAAGGCGCCTATCTGGAATTGCCCCTTCTGGGCCCCTCGACGCAGCGCGATGCACTTGGTTCGGTCGTCGATCTGGCGCTTGATCCCGTGAACCACCTTGTGCCCAAGCCCGAATCCTACATCGGCACCATGGCCAAGCTTGCCGCACGTCTTGGTGACCGGGCGCGCTATTCCGCCACGGTCGATTCCATCCTATATGGAAGCGCAGACAGCTACGCGCAGGCCCGGCTTCTGTATCTGCAGAACCGACGCTACGAACTTGGACAGACCACCGGCGAAGGCGCCGATTTCGAAGACCCGTACGAGGACCCCTATGGAGAATGACTTCACCCAGATGTCCCGCCGCCGCTTTGCGGCCGGCTTCGCGATCGGATCGGTGGCGCTGGCGCTGCCCCTGCCGCTGCGCGCGCTGACGGTGGACGAGGCGCGCAGCTTGGTGGACCGCGCGGTGGCCGACATCAACAAGGTCATCAACTCGGGCAAGTCCGAAAGCGCGATGTTCGGCGATTTCGAGCGGATCTTCTCCAAATACGCCGACGTGCCGGTGATCGCCCGCTCGGCCCTTGGCGTCGCGGCGAAATCGGCCTCGGGCGGGCAGATGTCGGCCTTCACCAAGGCCTTCCAGGGCTACATCAGCCGCAAATACGGCCGCCGCTTCCGTGAATTCATCGGCGGCCGGATTGAAGTTACCGGCGCCCAGCCGCTGAAAAGCTATTATGAGGTGATCTCGGTCGCCCATCTGAAGGGCGAAGCGCCCTTCGACCTGCGCTGGCATGTGTCCGACAAGTCGGGCAAGAACCTGTTCTTCAACATCATCATCGAAGGCGTCAACATGCTAGCCAGCGAACGGGCCGAGGTCGGCGCAATGCTGGACAAGCGCAAGGGCAACATCGACGCGCTGATCGAAGACCTGAAGAAGGTCTAGGCGACCAGCGCCGCCGCCGTGCCTCCCGTCGCGCGCAAGGCATCTGCCGGCGCGATGCCCAGCAGAAGCCCCCGCGCCCCGGCGTTGATCCAGATCTTCGGCGCGGCGCAGGCCGCCGCCTCGATGGCCGTCGGAACCTGCCGCTTCTGGCCGAAGGGGCTGATGCCGCCCACATGATAGCCGGTCAGCCGCTCGGCCTTCGCGGGCGGCATCATCGCCGCCGCCTTGCCGCCAAAGGCCGCCGCCACCCGCTTCATCGACAGCTGCGCATCCGAAGGGATCACGCAGCAGGCCGGCCGGCCATCCACCTCAACCATCAGGCATTTCAGCACCACCGCCGGGTCCAGCCCCAGCGCCTCTGCCGCCGCCATGCCGATGCGGTCGGCCCCCGGATCATAGGCATAGGGGTGCAGCGTCACCTGCACCCCCAGCTTTTCCAGCGCTTTCAGACCCGGAGTGGCTGCCATTTCATCTGTCTGAAAATATCCTCGGGGGGAGGCCGAAGGCCGTGGGGGGCAGACAGCCCCCCGGCGACGCTTCAGTAAACGACCACCGACCGGATCGACTTGCCCTCGTGCATCAGGTCGAACCCTTCGTTGATCCGCTCCAGCGGCAGGACATGGGTGATCATCGGGTCGATCTCGATCTTGCCGTCCATGTACCAGTCGACGATTTTCGGCACATCGGTCCGGCCGCGGGCGCCGCCGAATGCCGTGCCCTTCCAGACGCGGCCGGTCACCAGCTGGAACGGACGGGTCTGAATTTCGGCCCCCGCCGGCGCCACGCCGATCACCACCGAAACACCCCAGCCGCGGTGGGTGCATTCCAGCGCGTCGCGCATCACCTTCACGTTGCCGGTGCAGTCGAAGGAATAATCCGCTCCGCCGATCTGGTCGAAGGGCGTCTTCGTCATGTTGACGATATGCTGGACGACCGAGCCTTCGATTTCCTTGGGGTTGACGAAATGCGTCATCCCGAAGCGCTCGCCCCAGGCCTTCTTGTCGTTGTTCAGGTCAACCCCGATGATCATGTCGGCGCCGGCCAGCTTCAGCCCCTGGATGACGTTCAGCCCGATGCCGCCCAGACCGAAGACCACCGCCTTGGCGCCGGTTTCCACCTTGGCGGTGTTCAGCACGGCGCCCACGCCGGTCGTCACGCCGCAGCCGATGTAGCAGACCTTGTCGAACGGCGCGTCCTCACGGATCTTGGCCAGCGCGATTTCCGGCACCACCGTGTGGTTGGCGAAGGTCGAACAGCCCATGTAGTGATGGATCGGCGTGCCATCCAGCATGGAAAACCGGCTGGTCCCGTCGGGCATCAGCCCCTGCCCCTGCGTCGCGCGGATCGAGGTGCAGAGGTTGGTCTTCTGCGACAGGCACGACGGGCATTCGCGGCATTCCGGGGTGTAAAGCGGAATGACATGGTCGCCCGGTTTCAGCGATTTCACCCCCGGCCCGCAGGCGATGACAACGCCCGCGCCCTCATGCCCCAGGATCGCGGGGAACAGCCCCTCGGGGTCGGCGCCCGACAGGGTGAATTCGTCGGTGTGGCAGATGCCGGTGGCCTTGATCTCAACTAGAACCTCGCCCTCTTTCGGATCGGCCAGGTTCACTTCCATGATCTCAAGCGGTTTGCCGGGTGCAACGGCGACGGCGGCACGGGTGCGCATGCGGAATTCCTCCCCTTATCTTCGCGGCAAGGCTGTGCGAAATATCGGGCAAGATCAACGCGGGAAACGACCAATCATGCGCACTTCCGGCCCAGTCCTTGCCATTCTTCTTGCCCTTGCCGCCTGCACCCCCGCGCCTGAGCCCGATCCGGTGCCGGTGGTGCGCGACCCGAATGTCGATGTGACCCCCGGCCTGAACGAGAAAGAGCCCGACACCTGCGGCGCGAAGAAATTCGCGCAACTGGTCGGTCAGCCGCAAACCGCGGTCGCCACGGCAGGAATCACCCAGGAATACCGGATCATCGACCCCTTCTCGATCGTCACGCAGGAATACAGCCCCGACCGGATCAACGTGAATGTCGATGGCGCGGGCATCATCACCCATCTGACCTGCGGCTAAGGGGTTGCGCCGGGCGGTCTGCTGCGCGCTGGCGCTGGTGCTGTCGGGCTGCATCGCGGCCCGGCCCGGCTATCGCATGGGCCCGGTGGATGAGATGATCCCGCCGCAACCCGACCGCTGCGGGCTGGCGGCACTGCCCGCGATGCAGGGTTTACCGATGGCGCGGCTGGCGGGCCTGCCGCTGACGGGGCCGCTGCGCGTCCTCTGGCCCGGTCAGGAAGTGACCGATGACATCCGCCCCGAACGGCTGAACGCCGAGGTGGATCTGAACGGCAATATCCGGCGGCTGTTCTGCGGTTGACCAAAGGAAACCCCCGGCGCTGGGGGCGCCGGGGGCCAACCAGATCACTCGGACTTACATGCGGAAGGTGGTGTGGCAGTCCTTGCAGGCGCCACCAACGCCCGCCATGCCGGCCCCGATGGTTTCGGCCGAGGTCACGTCCAGCGCCGCGGCGGCGGTGCCCAGACCGTTCGCCTTGGCGATGAATGCATCCCAGTTGGCCCAGACATCGGGCTTTGCTTCGGTCCCCGGGTCTTCGGCGTTCTTCTCGAACTTGGCAGCGATCACCGCGGCGCCGTCGACAAGGGTCTTCTTGGCGGCTTCGGCGGCGGCGGCATCGAAGGCGGTCTTGCCGCCGGCCATGTCACCCAGCGCCTTGGCGGCGCCACCGAAGGACTTCATCAGGTCCTGGCGGGCGATGACATCGGGATCGGTGGCTTCGGTTTCGGCGTAGGCGATGCCCGCCGTCAGGGCAATGCAGGCGGCGAGGGCCTTGGCTGGAAATTTCATTTCTGGCTCCTGTTGGGTTCAATAGGGGCACTATGCTGTGCGGGCAGGCATCCGCATAGCCGGGGGCAAGGCAGCCTCACGAAGTTTTCATCGTCCGCCGGGAATGGGGTCGGGCACCCGTCCCTGCCAGTCGCGCATGGCCTGCAGCAGGGGCAGGCTGGGATAGCCGTCGGGCGGCAGGCCCAACTCGCCCTGCACGGCGCGGATGGCGGCCTGCGTGCGCGGCCCCATCTTGGCATCCAGCCCGCCGGTGTCATGCCCGGCAATCGACAGCCGCCGCTGCAGTTCGATCCGTTCAAAATAGGTCATGGCGCGCAACTGGCGCGGCCAGCCGGCCACGATCGGGCCGCCGTCGGCCAGCCGGTCGGCCAGATGGCCCACGGCGAAAACGTAGGAATCCGCCAGATTATACGTCTCTATCGCCGCGAAATTGTCGAAGATCAGGAA
>JACZKR010000464.1 GCA_014859945.1 Paracoccaceae bacterium
GCGCCTTGCGCGCCGCGGCGAAAAGATCGTCCAGATCGTCCATGCCCGTCATCACGGCCTCCGTCTCATGCCGTTTCGTCATATCCCAGCTCCTCGCGCCGCCCGGCAAGGGCAGCGGCCAGGGCGCGCTTGCCCCGCGCCGTCAGGCTTTCCACCGCCTCGACCCCGATCTCCATGATGGCGGCGATCTCGGGGTTTGCCAGCCCCTCGATATGGCGCAGCACCACGGCCTGACGCTGCCGTTCCGGCAGGCTGTCCAGCGCCGACTGCAAAGCCGCCATCCGGTCGGCCGCGATCATTTCGGCCTCGACGCCCGGCGCATCGCTGGCGGGTTCGGCCACATCATCCAGCGCATCGGCGGCGCGGCGGCGGCGCGCGCGCAGCCGGTCGGTGCACAGATTGGTGACAACGCGGTACAGCCAGCTTGTCACCTTCGCCTCGCCCTGCCGCCAGTCGGGCGCGATCCGCCACAGGCGGATCATCGCCTCTTGCGCCACATCCTCGGCCTCGGCGCGGTCACCGGTCAGCCGGGTGGCATAGCCCAGCACCATGGGCAGAAGCCGCCCCGTCAGCACCCGCGCGGCCATGGGATCGCCGTTGGCGTAAAGCACCAACAACGCATCGTCTGATATCTCGGCCAGGCTGTCGCGGGGCATCGTCATCCGGTCAGGCTATCGCGCCGGGGCGCGGGGGGCAAACCGCCCGGAGGGTTCCGGGCGGCCTGCGTCAGATCAGTTGAACCACCAGCCCCAGAAGCCGCCCTCACGGTCGCCGTGCCGGCCGTGGCCGCCCTTGCCGCCATCACGCCCCTTGCCCATGCGGTCCTGCATGCGGTCGCGCATCGCCTCGGCTTCGGCTTTCGAAACCGCGCCATCGCCGTCGGTATCCAGCCGCTCGACTATCGACTTCGGCCGGGGGCCGGCGTTCATTTCCTCAAGCGACAGCATGCCGTCGCCATCGGCGTCGATCCGGCTGATCATCTTCGTCGCCATGGCTTCCTTGCGCGCGGCTTCGGCCTTTTCGCGCATCGCGGCCAGTTCGGCGGCCGACAGCTTGCCGTCCTTGTCGGCATCGGCCTCGGCAAAGCGGGCGGCCTTGAAGGCATCCACCTCGGCCTGGGTCACCTTGCCGTCCTTGTCGGCATCCATCTGGTCGAACAGGAACATCTCGGGCTCACCGGGCGGGCCGGGCGGCGGTTCCTGGGCCAGAACGGCGGTGGACACCCCGGCGGCCAGCAGCGCGGCCAGGGTCAGCGAGTTAAGGGCGGTGGTCTTGCGCACATCCGTCTCCATGTCGTGGGGGCAGGCCAATCCCGCCCTTCTGCCGGAAAAAACGCCGGCCCTGCCGCTTTCCGTCGCGCCCGGCGATCACGGAGTTGCGACAAATGGCGCACCCCCTCTACATCTTTGCGCGCGGCGGTTAGATATTGGGGGTGAACAGGAAAGCGCGCCCATGACCGAGGCCACCCTCGCCCCCGCCACCGATCTGACCGAAGCCGACCTGCCCGAACGTCCGCTGGGCCGGGCGATGCTGAACGGCTGGAAGCGCTGCTGCCCCTCTTGCGGGTCGGGGCCGCTGTTGCGCGGTTATCTGAAGGTGCGCGACACCTGCCCGGTCTGCGGCGAGGAACTGATGCACCACCGCGCCGATGACGGCCCGGCCTATCTGACCATCCTGATCGTCGGCCATCTCCTCGCCCCGGCGCTGATGTTCGTCTATGTCCGCTGGACGCCCGAGCCGCTGACCATGTTCTCGGCCTTCACCGTGGCCACGGTGGCACTGTCGCTGTTCCTTCTGCCGCGGCTGAAGGGCGTGATGATCGCCATTCAATGGGCCAAGCGGATGCACGGGTTCGGCCGCGACCTCCCCGCATCGTGAGCGGCGAGCCGATCCGCCCGGCCGCCACCGTCATCCTCTGGCGCAACGGCGCCGGGGGGCCCGAGGTGCTGATGGGTCAGCGCGGGGCCGGCGCCGTCTTCATGCCGTCGAAATACGTCTTCCCCGGCGGCAGGGTCGAGGCCGAGGATGCCCAGGCCCCCGCCCCCGTTCTGGCGCCCGGCTGCGCCGAACGGCTGCGCGCCTTCTGCCCGGACGACGCGCCCGGCCCCGAGGCGCTGGCGGCCGCCGCCCTGCGTGAGTTGCGCGAGGAAACCGGCCTTCAGCCCGCCGCCGATGTGCCTTGGCGCTTTGTCTTCCGCGCGATCACACCCCCCGGCCGCACCCGCCGCTTCGACGCGCGCTTCTTTCTGGTGTCGGCCGAAGGTGCCTCGGGCGATGCCGAAGGTTTTGCCGATGCCGAGGATGAACTGTCGCATCTGCACTGGATCGGCCTTGCCGCCGCCCGGGCGCTGGACCTGCCCTTCATCACCGAGGTGGTTCTGGCCGAGGTGACAGCACTTTTGGGCGGGCAGGATCAGCCTGGCGTGCCGTTCTTCGACAATTCGGGCCAGATTCCGACCTTCCGCCGCATCACCTGACCGCCGCGCCGGAATTTTGCAAAATTCCGGGCCGGAGCCTTTGAAGGCTCCGGCGCGATTTCTTTGAAGAAATCGCTTCCCCTCAGTCGTCAGACCTGCGCACCGGCCAGACCGGATGCGGCACCGGATCTTTGGCCTTCAAGAAATAGCGGCGGAAGATTTCGCCATAGCTGGCAAAGACATAGGCCTCATTCCGGCGCAGGTAATGGTCGCGCCGGGCGGCGTAAAGCGCGGGCAGCCGATACCACGGCACCGCCGGGTGCATGTGGTGGACGACATGCAGGTTGTTGTTCAGAAACAAAAGCGCCAGCGGCCCCCGATCTTCGATGATCACGGTCCGGGCGCGGAACGCCTCATGCGCGCGGTGTTCCAGAAAAGTGCGGATTTTCAGCAGGCTGTAGCCCAGATAGGCCGCCAGCACATAGGCCCAGACCGGCATTTCCGTGAAAGCCGCGAGCCACCCCAGCACCAGCAGAACCCCCAGCCCGTTCAGCACCCAGGCCCGCAGAATCGTCCGGTCGCCCGCCCGGTGCAGCGCGATATCGCCCCGGATGAAGGCCCAGGTGCCGATGGCCGGCCCCAGCACCATCCGCCCCAGCAGCGTGTTGTTCAGCCGCAGCAGAAAGCGCAGCGGGCGGCCCATCCGCTCCCACACCGCGGGGTCCTGATAGTTCGATTCCGGGTCGTCATAGGGGTCGGTCAGCGCCGGGTCGTGATGGTGTTGCAGATGGCTGTCGCGGAACCGCTCATAAGGCACCACCAGCGCCAGTGCCGGAAAGACCAGCGCATGGTTCAGGTGCGGATTGCGGAAGGGATGGCCGTGCAGCGCCTCATGCTGAAGCGAGCAGAACTGCGCGATCGCGACGCCCGTGACGATCACCGACAGCACCCCCGACACCGGCCACAGCCAGGTGCCCGCCGCCCAGACCGCATAGGTTGCCATCAGCAGAAGCAACGTCGGCCATTCGGTTTCGCTCGGGCGGGTCATCTTGTCCTCGGGGTTGATGGCTGACGCTAGCACTGGACAAGGGGGCCGGGAATTCCGAGGATGCGCAACGTTTTGTCCCCGATGTTGTGGAAAGCCATCAGATGGCGGAAATGATCGACAAGCGCGCCCGTGCCGCCCTGTTCCGCGCCCGCCTGGCCGAGGCGATGGCCGCCCGTGGCGAAAGCCAAAGCGCGCTGGCCCGGCGGCTGGGGGTGGACCGGTCCACCCTTTCGGCCCTTCTGGCGCCCGGAACGCGGCTGCCAAATGCGCAACTGGCCGCCGATTGCGCCATGGCGCTGGGGGTCACCGCCGACTGGCTGCTGGGGCTGGCCGACCGGGCCGAGCCGGTTGCCGAGCTTCTGGCGCAGGCGGTCACCTTCACGCCTGCGCCGCGCGCGCTGTTCGATGACACGATCTTTGGCTGGCACCGCGCCGCCGCCGGTTTCAAGGTGCGCCATGTGCCGGCCACCCTGCCCGACATGCTGAAGACCCGCGCCGTGGTGGAATGGGAATACCGCGACCCGCTTGGCGCCAGCGCGCCCCAGGCCATCGCCGCCTTCGAGGCGCAGTTGCAGCACCTGCGCGCCGCCCGGTCCGATTATGAAATCGCCCTGCCCCTGCACGAATTGCAGGCCTTCACCGAAGGATCAGGCTATTGGCACGGCCTGCCGGCCGAGGCGCGGCGGGCTCAGCTGGATCACCTGATCCGGCTGGCGGAAGAGCTTTATCCCGGCCTGCGCCTCTATCTGTTTGACGGCCGCCGCCAGTGGTCGGCGCCGGTGACGGTTTTCGGCCCGGCGCTGGCGGTGCTGTATCTGGGCCGCGACTACATCGCCTTCCGCGACCCCGCGCAGGTTGCCCGGATCGGCGCCCATTTCGACTGGCTGGTGCGTGAGGCCCCGACCGGCGCCCGCGACACGCCGGCCGTGCTGCGCAGCCTGCGCGCAACGCTGGGCTAGGGCGTCAGGTCGGCGCGCAGCATCAGTTGCTGCATCTCACCCTGCTCCCAGCCGCCGGGCAGGAAGAACCGCGCCCGGTGATCGTCGGGGAACAGCGCCGGCGCCACCAGACCCGCCGGCCCGAACCGCGCCAGCAGCGCCCGGGTAAACGCCGCCGCCGCCCCCGGCGCCAGATCGGGAGCCAAAGCCAGCGCCGTCAGCCGGGGCGCGCCTGCTTCGACCACCGCGACGATGCTGCGCGCCGCATCGGTCAGGCACAGCGCGCCCTGCCCCCGCGCGCCGATCGTGGCGGGCTGCAACTGCCAGGGCAGGTCGCGGGCGGCAAAGCCCCCGGCGATCCGCGCGGCCTCGGCCGGGTCGATCTGGTCCAGCTGCCCCGTGCCCCCGCCCTTGCAGGCAAAGCCATATAGCCGCGCGTCACCGGCAAAGCCCATCCGCCGGTACAGCGCCACTGCGGCGGTGTTCGATGCGATCACCTCCAGCACCAGCGCCCGGTCGCCGCGCGCCCGCGCCTCATCCAGCGCCAGCGCGGTCGCCGCCCGCCCCAGCCC
>JACZKR010000465.1 GCA_014859945.1 Paracoccaceae bacterium
ACTTGGTCGAGGTGGTCAGTTCCGGCGCGGGGCGCAGGCCCTTGCCGATGCGGGTCATCTGCACGAACCCGTCATGGGCCGACCGGCTGACCAGCAGCGCCACGAACTCCGGCCCGCCCGTGCCCTGACGGCGCGCGGCAAGATAGCGGAAATCGCCCAGATCCACATGCATGTCAGGCTCGGCCATCACATCGGTGCCGAAGCGGAAATCGAAGCCCCCACAGGCTTCGGTGTCGCATTCATAGATCGTGTCATAGCCCGCCGCGGCAAGCTGCGCGCGCAGCGAGGACAGCAGTTCCAGCGTCGAAAGGCCCGGCGCGTCAATCTTCCACGCCGTCTGCTCCAGCGCGCCTTCGGTGGTCTGCGTGGTCAGCCGCCCTTCGGCCCATGGCCCGATGGGCAGATGGAAGCTCGCCACCGGTTCGAACCGCGAGGCGGTGGTTTCGGCAGGATTCGGGAAGACAAGATCAATGGGCGCGGCCGCGGCGGCAGCGCCGATACCGGTCGCGACAAGCGCCGCGCACAGTCCGCGCGGCAAGAGAATCCGGGTCTTCACCTGCTCTGGCCTCTTCTGGGCTCACTTCTGCCGATAGTGATATTGTCCCACAATCGTCATGCCGAGAGAAGCATAAAGCCTGCGGGCATTGGCGTTCGCTTCGGTCACAACAAGGGCCAGTGTATCAGCCCCGTTATCCAGCGCCCATGCGGCGGCTGCCCGCAGGATATTGTGCGCGGAACCCTGCCGACGCAACGCTGGCGACACCTCCAGCGCGTGCAGCATGGCCATCGGCCCGTCGCAAGCGACAAAGGCCACGCCCGAAGCGCGATCCGAGGCGCGCGACAGGATTGCGCATTTCGCGCCCGCTGCGCGGTCCATCACCGCAAGGCGGGCCGGGCCGATATGGCCCTCGGCCCAAAGCTGCCGGGCGATTTCCATCGGCGGCCAGTGGGGGAAGGTGGTCATGTGCGCGGGCGGTTCGGCCGCCAAATGGGCGGCGGGGGCTGCGTAGGCAACCACCGGGTCAATCCGCTGATAGCCGCGTTCGGCAAGGGCCGCATCCAGCGCCTCATCCCCCGGGCGGATCAGGAACAGGGGTTCCGCCATCGCGGCTTCGGCTGCGGTCAGATCGGCATCGGTCCAGGGCCCCTCGGCGCTGGCGGCCGATACGCGCTTGCCGCCGCCGGCCCCGTCCCGCAAGAGGAACGGGCCAAGCGGGTGATGGGCGGCGGGGGGCCAGGTGGCCTCCATCGCGTGGAAAAGCTGTGCTGGCGTCATCCGAACAGCGCCACCAGCCGGACCATCGCGGTATCAAGCCGCGCCGGATCGGTGCCCCGGATCACCAGATTGGTGCCATGCGCGCCGTTCTGGATGAAGGGGTAAGACCCCATCGACAGGTCGGGAAACTCGGCCGCCAGCGCGCCGAAACCGGCAGCAATCTCGCCCTCGCCCCGGTTGACGCGCAGCGACTGCGACAGAAGCGGCGCCCCGCCCGTCAGTTTGGGCAGGACCGAGGCGACCATGGCCTGAAAGATGTTCGGCACGCCGGCCATCACATGCACGTTGCCAAGGGTAAAGCCCGGCGCGGTGGACACCGGATTGTCGATAAGCGTGGCCCCGTCGGGAATGCGCGCCATCCGCTTGCGGGCGGCGTTGAACTCCAGCCCCGAGCGGTCGTAATGCGCCTGCAACAGCGCCAGCGCGTCGGCGCGATGGTCGATAGCCACGCCGAAGGCATCGGCAATCGCGTCGGCGGTGATGTCGTCATGCGTGGGGCCGATGCCGCCGCTGGTGAAGACATGGTCATGGCCCGCCCGCAGCGCATTGACTGCCGCGACGATGGCCGCGTGATCATCGGCCACCACCCGCGCCTCGGCCAGACGGATGCCGATGCGCGTCAACTCGCCCGCCAGATAGTGCATGTTGGAATCGCGTGTACGTCCCGACAGTATCTCGTCGCCGATCACCAGCATGGCAGCGGTGGGATTGGTCATGTGATGCCCCTTTTCTCGCCCTCCGGGTATAGGACGGGCGGCGGCGCTTTCAAAGCCCCCGCCCCTCTGGCCATTGGCCCGGCCTTGTCCTATCTAGGGGCAAAATCGGAGAGGACGATGGAAGAGACCCGTGGCCGCGTGACTCGTGACGGCATCCGCATCTATGAGGACGCGGATTTCGCCGGCATGCGCCTTGCCGGTCAGGTCGCGGCCGAAATCCTGGACAGCGTCAGCGCGCTGGTGAGGCCGGGCGTCACGACGGGCGAACTGGACGATTTCATCCGCACCGAGGTTGAGCGGCGGGGCGCGGTTTCGGCCACCATCGGCTACAAGGGCTATCAGCACGCTTCCTGCATCTCGCTGAACCAGGTGGTCTGCCACGGCATCCCGGGGTCCAAGATTCCGGGCCGGTCGTCGGATGTGGTGCAGGACGGCGACATCCTGAACATCGACGTGACGGTGATCGTGGACGGCTGGTTCGGCGATACCAGCCGGATGTATGGCGCGGGCGCGGTGAAGCCCTGGCGCAAGCGGCTGATCGAGGTCACCCATGAAGGGCTGATGCGCGGCATTGCGGCGGTGAAACCCGGCAACACCTTTGGCGACATCGGCCACGCCATCCAGACCCATGTCGAGGCCGCGCGCATGTCGGTCGTGCGCGACTTCTGCGGCCATGGTCTGGGCCGGGTGTTCCACGCCCCGCCGAATGTGCTGCACTACGGCCGGGCCGGTTCTGGCGCGGTGCTGGAAGAGGGCATGTTCTTCACCATCGAACCGATGGTGAACCTTGGCCGGCCCGAAACCAAGGTGCTGAAGGACGACTGGACCGCCGTCACCCGCGACGGCCGCGACAGCGCGCAGTTCGAACATTCGGTGGGCGTGACGGCGACAGGCTGTGAAATTTTCACCCTGTCGCCCGGTGGCCTGTTCTTCCCGGCGCTGTAACCCGCCGCCGGCTATTTCAGCAGCGTGCAGGTCAGGTTCTGCGGGGCCGTCAGCTCTGCCATGGCGGTGTCGATGAAGCCGCAGTCGATCAGGTTGTTTTCATCCGTTAGGCGGGCGGTGAAGATGTTCACGTTCACCATCGGCGCCACAACCTGATCCACCGGGGCAAAGGCCAGCCCCTGGCCAAGGGTCAGCGTCACGGGACCGGGCGGCAAGCGGTATTCCTCGGCGCCAAGGTTGATCCAGCCCATTTCCGGGTCGGTCGGCGCGGTCGCGCCCGGCGCGGGATCGCCGTAGAAATAGGCGGAAACCGTCACCATCTCACCCCGCTCGGCAAGGGCGGCCTGCGCTTCGGCATCGAAGGTCAGCTTCAGCGTCAGCGTCGGGGTGTCGGCCAGTGCGGGGCCGGCGGAAAGTGCGGCAGCAAGCAGGACAAGGCGGTTCACGGGTGGCTCTCCATGCGAAATCGCGGTCAGCCTAGCAGGCGGTTGGGGCGCGGCAAGCGCTGTCAGGCCCGCGAGACATTCAGCCAGACCCCGCCTTCGGGCCGCAGGGTCAGAATCATCACCGGCTTCGGTTCGCGCCCCGCAACGGGCGCAAAGCAGAAGCGGGCCAGAAGGGTGGACAGAATGATCACCGCCTCCTGAATGGCGAAAGAGGCGCCGATGCAGATGCGGGGGCCATCGCCGAAGGGGATATAGGCAAAGCGGTTCACCGCCTTCGGATCGGCAAAGCGGCCGGGGTCGAAACTGTCGGGCCGGTCCCACAGCGCATGGTGGCGGTGCAGGGCGTAGATCGGCAGGATGACGGTGTCGCCCGGCTTCACCTCGCGGCCCAGAAGGCTGTCCTGCACCTGCGCGGTGCGGGCTAGGAAAGCGGCGGGCGGATAAAGCCGCATCGCCTCATCGACGATGGCGCGGGTGTGGGGCAGGGCGGGCAAATCGGCCGCCGTTGCCGCGCGGTCACCCAGAACCGCCTGCGCCTCGTCTCTTGCCGCAGCCTGCACATCGGGGTCGAAGGCGCAAAGGTAAAGCGCCCAGGCGAGCGCCAGCGCGGTGGTTTCGTGCCCCGCGACGATGAAGGTCAGCAGGTTGTCGCGCAGCTCATCCGTAGTCAGGCGGCGGCCGGTCGTCGGGTCTTCGGCAGCCAGCAGTAGGTCGAGCAGGTCGGGCACGGGGCTTGCGCCCGCCTGCCTGCGCTGACCGATGGTCTGGTCCGCCACGCGCTTCAGTTCGGCCACCCCGCGCCGGCCGGCCAGCCGGTGGGGCCGCGGTACCCATGCGGGGGCGCCGATGATGTCCAGCAGGGAAACCCGCGCGGTCTGGGCGATATAGCCCTCGATGGCGCGGTGAACGGCGGCGCGGTCAAACCCCTCGCCGCCCGAGAAGGTGACATCCGAGATCACTTCGAAGGTCGCCGCCACCATCTCGGCATAAAGGTCGGCGGCCCGGCCCGTGGCTTCGGCGATCCGCGCCGAGGCACGTTCGGCGGCGGCGGTCATCACCGGGCCAAGCGCGGCAACGTTGCGGTGGGTAAAGACCGGGGCCGCGGCACGGCGCTGCCATTTCCAATGCTCGCCCTCGGCCACGAACAGGCTTTGGCCGATGGCGGGGCCAAGGATCAGCTTGGTCACCAGCGATTTCGGATAGTCCTCGACCCGGTCGCGCAGGATGTGGCGCAGCGCCTCGGGGTCCATCACCATGTGCCAGCGCCGCCCGGTGCGCCCCGACAGGATGGGCAGGCGGGTGGCGACCTCGGGGATCAGTTCCAGCACGTTGCGGCGCCCGGCCCGGAAGCTGGCGAAAATGCCCATCGGCTCGGTATGCAGCGGAACCCGTGCCGGAACCCGGGAAACTGTGGAGTTGCTATCCTGCATCCGGTTCGGCCCCCTGACTTCAGCAGATATAGGCCGCGCCGGGCCGGCGGCAAAGACCGCATGTTGCGCGCCTGCCCGGCGGCCTGTATCCCGGGGAAAACCATCTTGGGGAACCCGATGCGTCACCTTCGTTCGATTGCCCTGTGCCTTGGCGTTTCGGTGCTGGCCGCCTGCCAGACCAATGATCTGGCCAAGCCTCCGCCGCCGATGGGCGACTTCCGGCTGGGGCTGAACATCGCGGTGGCCGACAATGTCCAGAAGGTGCCGATCAGCCGGGACGCGACCCCCGACATGTGGGAAGCGGCCATCAAGAAAGCCGTGCAGGACCGTTTCGGCCGCTATGAGGGCGAGAAGCTTTACAACATCGGCATCTCGATCGACGGCTATGCGCTGGCTCCGCCCGGCATCCCGCTGGTGCTGAAACCGAAGTCGGTGCTGGTCGTGACGGCCAATATCTGGGACGACGCCGCCCAGAAGAAGCTGAACGAGGAAGGCAAGCAGTTCACCATCTTCGAGAAGGGGTCGCCGAACACCTTCATCGGCTCGGGCATCACCCAGTCGAAGGAAAAGCAGATGGAGATTCTGTCCTACAACGCGGTGAAGAAGATCGAGCAATGGCTGCTGGATCACCCCGAATGGTTCGGCCTGCCGCCGAAAACCTCGCCCACCCCGGCCGATGCGCCGACGGTTGCCGGCGGTGCCCCGCCCGCCAAGTGAGGCTTGATTTTCCCCGGTCCAGACGATAAGTCGCCGCGCGTGTATACAGGGCCCGGATGCCGGGCCCCCCAACCGAGGGCGCCCGAAATGGCAAAGGCAAAGTTTGAACGGAATAAACCGCATGTGAACATCGGGACCATTGGTCACGTTGACCATGGTAAGACGACGCTGACGGCTGCGATCACGAAGTACTTCGGCGAGTTCCGCGCTTATGACCAGATTGACGGTGCGCCGGAAGAGCGTGCGCGGGGGATCACGATCTCGACCGCTCACGTCGAGTATGAGACCGAGGCGCGCCACTACGCCCACGTCGACTGCCCCGGCCACGCCGACTATGTGAAGAACATGATC
>JACZKR010000466.1 GCA_014859945.1 Paracoccaceae bacterium
CAGGTCGAGTTTTCGAGCCATCTTCTCGATCTCAACGAGTGTCGCCCGTGCCGCTTGCTCCTCAGGGGTCGGCAGCCCAGGGGCGCGGGGCTGAGTTGCATCGCGAATTACCGGTTGGGTGCGCACCACGACGGCCTGGGCCAATCTCGGCTCTTCCGCCACGACGACCGGATCCTTGGGTTCTGAGGCGACTTTCTCCGGGCGGCTTGGCTTGGCTGGTTTTGACGCCGCCTTCGCTTCGCTCGTGACAGGTTGGGTACCCGAGGTCGTGCCGCGATTGGATAACCCCAATCGATGCACCTTGCCGATCACCGCATTGCGGGTGACGCCGCCCAGCTCCTTTGCGATCTGGCTGGCGGACTGGCCTTCGGCCCACATGCGCTTGAGCAACTCGACGCGCTCGTCGGTCCAGGACATGGCAAACTCCGGGGGTTGGGCCTTTCGGCCATTCTATTCGGGACGGCACCGGATACAAGGCGGGCGCAAGAGAATCAAGCACCGGGGCTTGCGCGGCCCGGCGGCCTGAGCCAAGGCTTGCCCGGGATCCGGTCAGGTCAGGGGGCAGGAATGCACGACTACCGCACGCAGCGCGCCGACACCTTCGAAACCTTCCGCCAGGCCGGCAAGGGTGTGAAACTGCCCGCGACCGCCGTGGTGGTGTTCTTCTTCGTGGCCGAAGAGGTCGAAACCAGATGGTCCGCCGTCGAAAAGGCCCTGCGCGCCAAGGGCTTCCGAACCGCGAACGATGGCGAAGTGCTTGAGGCGCGCATCGGCCCGGTGACGGTGGACCCCGAAACCATCTGGCAATGGGAACGTCTGGCGACCGAAATCGTCCTGCCATTCGAGTTCTGGCCCGACGGCTGGGAACTTGACGACTGATCTGCCGGCGCCTTGCCGCGGGCGGCAAGGCATTCCTTTAGGTCGTCTGCGCGGCCAGATGGCCGCTTGCCTCCGCCCGGGGGCGTCCCGCCCCCGGACCCCCCGGGAGTATTTTGAAAGGTGCAAATGCGCAGTTGCACCTTTTGAAATACTCCCGCCGGAGGCGAACGCACCGAGCCGGTTGGCGCGCGCCCCGCGCGCCAGAGGCGAGAGGAAAGGCTTGCGCCGCGCACCCCGCGCGGCGCGCGATCAGATCACCGGGCGGCCGGCGATCCAGGTGGCGGTGATGGCGCGGTCGTCGCCCATCATGATCGTCGGGAACAGGGCCTGCCAGATATCCCCGGCGCGGGTGACCGCCTGGGCGATGGCGGGGGTCGAGGCGAGGTCGATGACGGCCAGATCGGCCTCCATCCCCGGAGCGATGTTGCCGATCAGGTGGTCGGCCCGCAGCGCCTGGGCCGAGCCCTGCGTCGCCAGCCACCAGAGCTCCGCCGGGTGCAGCGGCCGGCCGCGGAGTTGCGCCACCTCATAGGTCGCGGCCATGGTCCGCAGCATCGAGAAGGACGACCCGCCCCCGGTATCGGTGGCCAGCCCCACGCGGTGGCCTTCGGCCTTCAGCCCGCCCATGTCGAACAGGCCCGAACCGATGAAGGTGTTCGAGGTCGGGCAATGGATCAGGCTGGCGCCGGCTTCGCGCAAGCGATCCCGCTCACGCGCGGTCAGGTGGATGGCGTGGCCGTAGATCGCGCCTTCGGCGAGCAATCCCTGCGCCTCATAGGTATCCAGATAGTCGCGCGACTGGGGGAAGAGCGATTTCACCCAGTCGATCTCATCCGTCTGTTCCGACAGATGGGTCTGCATCAGGCAATGAGGATATTCGCGCCAAAGCGCCCCCAGCGCCGCCAGCTGTTCGGGGGTCGAGGTGGGCGAGAAGCGCGGCGTGATGACATAGGAGGCGCGGCCCTGACCGTGCCATTTCTCAAGCAAATGTTTCGAATCGTCATAGGCTGATTGCGGGGTGTCGCGCAGGCCCTCGGGGGCGTTGCGGTCCATGCAGGTCTTGCCGGCCCAGATCCGCATATCGCGGCGGGCGGCGGCGCCGAAGATTGCGTCCACGCTTTCGGGGTGGATGGTGCTGTAGGTGCAGACCGAGGTGGTGCCGTTCGCGGTGGCAAGGCCCAGATAGCGCTCGGCCACTTCGGCGGCATAGGCGGCATCGGCAAAGCGCATCTCTTCGGGGAAAGTATAAAGGTTCAGCCAGTCGATCAGCCGCTTCCCCCAGGAGGCGATGATCGCGGTCTGGGGATAATGCACATGGGCATCGACGAAACCGGCCGAGATCAGGCAACGGCCGTAATCGGTGACCTTTGCGGCCGGGTGGGCGGCGCGCAGCCTGTCTGCCGGGCCAACGGCGGCGATACGGCCGTTTTCAATCAGCACGGCGCCATGGCTTTCGTGCCGCGCCGCGCCGAGACCCGCGGCAAAAGGGTCTGCGGTGAAGGACAGGACCTGCCCCAGAAGTAGATCGGCCATGATGTCTCTCGCCCATTGAACCGGATCAGACTAACGGCTTGGCGGGTTCGGGTAAATTTCCGAGTGGCGGCGGACTGCCCCCTGTATCCCCGAAACAGCTTTCGCTAAGGATGGGGTAATCGGAGGCGCCGGATGACGGAAGAACAGGCGGGCAGGGAAGAAGACGGGCTGGAACCCGCCCGCGTCGATGCGATCCTCGACGCGGTCGAGGCCGGCGATGCCGCGCGTGTCACCGCGCTGCTTGAGCCGCTGCATGCGGCCGACATCGCCGACCTTCTGGAACAGATCGGCAGTACCGAGCGGGCAGCGCTTTTGGCCCTGTCCTCGCGTGAGATTGACGGCGAAATCCTGTCGGAAATCGACGAATCGATCCGCGAAGAGGTGATCGAGGCCCTGCCGCCCGAGCAGGTCGCCGAGGCGATGCGGGAACTGGACACCGACGATGTGGTGGACATCCTTGAAGACCTTGAGCCGCCGCAGCAGGGCCGCATCCTTCAGGCGCTGGACAGCGCCGACCGTGTGGCGGTGGAACAGGCGCTGGCCTATCCGGAATATTCAGCCGGCCGCCTGATGCAGCGCGAGGTGGTGGTGGCGCCGCAGCACTGGACGGTGGGGGAAACCATCGACTATCTGCGGCAGGCCGACAGCCTGCCAGACCAGTTCTATCACGTCATCCTGACCGACCCGCGCATGAAGCCCATCGGCTATGCCACTTTGGGCCGGGTTCTGTCGGCGCGGCGCGAAACCCGGCTGGCCGACATCACCGAAGACAGTTTCCGCACCATCGAGGCCACCGACCCCGAGGCCGACGTGGCCTATATCTTCAACCAGTATCACCTGATTTCCTGCCCGGTGGTCGATGCCGGGGGGCGTCTGGTGGGGGTCATCACCATCGACGACGCGATGAACGTGCTGGATGAGGAGCATGAGGAAGACATGCTGCTGCTGGCCGGGGTGGGCGAGGAAAGCTCGATCTCGGATGGCGCCTTCGAGACGGTGAAAAGCCGGCTGCCCTGGCTGGTGGTGAACCTGTTCACGGCCTCGATTTCGGCCTTCGTGATTTCGCGGTTCGAGGCGACGATTGCGGCGCTGGTCGCGCTGGCGGCGCTGATGCCGATTGTGGCGTCAACCGGGGGGATTGCCGGCACGCAATCGCTGGCGGTGGCGGTGCGGGCGCTGGCGACGCGCGACCTGACGGCGGCGAATGCCCGGCGCGTGGTGTTGCGCGAACTGGGGGCGGGGGTTCTGAAC
>JACZKR010000467.1 GCA_014859945.1 Paracoccaceae bacterium
GGGTCACGATGCCGACGATGGCCGGGCCGACGACGACCGGCACCGCCTCGGCCCCGTCGTCGGACAGAAGCCGCAGCACGGCGCCGACCGGGGTGGCGGGCGTCGCGCGCGGCACCGCGACGCGCATGATGTCGCCGGCAACAGGCGGCGCATTCCGGCTGCGGTCGATCAGCCGGGCGAAGGCCGCCAGAAAGCCGCGGTCCAGCCGCAGCGCGTCTTCGCGCGCGCGGCGGATCAGGTCCAGCTGGAAGATCACCCCCAGAAACCGCCCCGATCCGTCCACCACCGGCAGCGAGGTAAAGGCCCGCGCCCGGAAGAGGTCGGCCACCACCGAGACCGGCGCATCGGGCGGCACCGTCACCAGATCGCGCGACATGATGTCGGCGCAGGTAAAGGCCTCCATCCGCCGGGCCGCCGCCGCGCGCTCGGCCGCGCCGATCAGCCGGGCAAGGTCGGCCACGCCCAGGTTGGCCGACTGGTTGTAATCCTCAAGGATCGCCGCAAGCTCGGCCGGATCAAGCCCGACGCGCTGCCCGGGCGTGGGGTCGGCCGTGCCATGGGGGCCGGTGATGCCGGGCTGGCGGAACGGATAGACCCGGCCGGTGGCGCGGTTCCACAGGATCGCCGCCGCGACCAGCACCGCCGAACCGGCCGCCACCGGCCACAGCGCGAATTCCGGGGGCAGGGGGCCGGACAGGGCCACCACCAGCGCCACCGCGCCCCCCGGCGGATGCAGCGCGCGGGCCAGCACCATGGCCGCAATGGCCAGCGCAACCACGACCGGCGCCACCCATGGCCCCGGCGGCAGCGCCGCCACCAAGGCCAGCGCCAGCGCCGCCGCCAGCGTGTTGCCGACGATCACCGACCAGGGCTGCGCCAGCGGGCTGTTGGGTGCTGCAAAGACCAGAACCGCGCTGGCCCCCAGGGGCGCGATCAGCGCGGCGCCGCTGCCTTCGTACAGAACGCCCGCCGCGACCAGAAGGCCCAGACAGGCGCCCGTCGCGGCCCGCAGCACCTCGGCCCCATGGGCAGGGGCGATGACGGGGCCGAACCCCCGGAACCAGCGTTTCATCCGCGCCTCCGCCCCAGCCGGAAATGGCAGGGGGCGGGTCAGTGCCCGCCCCCTTGGTCATCTTGTCAGGCCGCGATCAGATCAGCGCCTTGGCGGCGCTGACGGCGGCTTCGGCGGTGATGCCGAATTCCTTGTAGAGCCGGTCATAAGGCGCCGAGGCACCGAACGACGACATGCCGATGAAGGCGGCCTTGGCCTCTTTCCCGCGTTCCCCCAGCAGCCAGCGGTCCCAGCCCTGACGCACCCCGGCCTCGATCGCTACGCGGGCGGGGCCGGCGGGCAGCACCTTTTTGCGGTAGGCTTCGTCCTGCGCCGCGAACAGTTCCATCGACGGCATCGAGACCACGCGGGTGCCGATGCCCTCGGCCTGCAGCGCCTCACGCGCGGCCATGGCGATTTCCACCTCGGAACCGGTGGCGATCAGGATGACCTGACGCTTGCCCACCGCTTCGGCCAGCACATAGGCGCCCTTGGCCGACAGGTTCTGCGCGGTGTGGGTCTTGCGCACCGGGATCAGGTTCTGCCGGCTCAGCGCCAGAACCGAAGGCGTCGATTTCTGGCTCAGCGCCACTTCCCAGCATTCGGCCACTTCCACCAGATCGGCCGGGCGCAGGACCAGTGTGTTCGGCGTGGCGCGGCTGATCGCCAGATGTTCCACCGGCTGGTGGGTCGGCCCGTCTTCGCCAAGGCCGATGCTGTCATGGGTCATCACATAAACGACCGGCAGCCCCATCAGCGCCGAAAGCCGCATCGAGGGGCGGGCGTAATCGGTGAAGGCCATGAAGGTGCCCGAATAGGGACGCACGCCGCCATGCAGCGCCATGCCGTTCATCGCGGCGGCCATGCCATGTTCGCGGATGCCCCAATACATGTAGCGGCCCTTGCGGTCTTCGGGCGAGAAGATGCCCAGATCGCCGGTCTTGGTGTTGTTCGAGCCGGTCAGGTCAGCCGAACCCGCGAAGGTTTCGGGCATGATTGGGTTGATCGCGGTCAGCACCTTTTCGCTGGCCGAACGGGTGGCCAGCTTGGCGGGCGCTTCGGCGGCGGCCTTCTTGACCGCGCGGATCGCGGCCGGCAGCTTTGCCGGCGCTTCGTCCGAGAAGATGCGCTGCAGCTCGGCCTGTTTGGCGGAAGACAGCGCGCCGACGCGGTCGGCCCAGGCGGCATGGGCGGCGGCGCCCCGGGCGCCCATGGCTTCCCACTGCGCCTTGATGGCGGCCGGCACCTCGAACGGGCCGCCGGTCCAGCCGTAGCCGTCCTTCGCCGCCTGAAGCTGCGCCTTGTCGGTCAGGGCGCCATGGCCCTTCGAGGTGTCCTGCGCGGCATGGCCCAGGGCGATATGGGTCTTGCAGGCGATCATCGCCGGGTTCGGGCTGGCCTTGGCGGCGGTGATGGCGCGGTCGATATCCTCGGGGTCATGCCCGTCGCATGAGAAGACATCCCAGCCCGAGGCGGCAAAGCGCGCCTTCTGGTCGGTCACGTCCGACAGCGAAACCTTGCCGTCGATGGTGATGCCGTTGTCGTCCCACAGGACGATCAGCCGGCTCAGCTTCTGGCGGCCGGCGATGCCGATGGCCTCCTGGCTGACGCCTTCCATCAGGCAGCCGTCGCCGGCGATGACATAGGTGTAATGGTCCTGCACCTTGGCACCCCAGCGGGCGCGCAGATGCTCCTCGGCCATGGCGAAGCCGACCGAGTTGGCAATGCCCTGGCCCAGCGGGCCGGTCGTCGTTTCCACCCCCGCGACATGGCCGAATTCCGGGTGGCCGGCGGTGATGGCGCCCCATTGGCGGAAGTTGCGGATCTGCTCGATCGTCACATCCTCATAACCCGTGAGGTAGAGAAGCGAGTAGATCAGCATCGAGCCATGGCCGGCCGACAGGATGAAACGGTCACGGTCGGGCCAGCGCGGCGCCTTGGGATCGAACTTCAGGTGCTTTTCAAACAGCACCGTCGCCACGTCGGCCATGCCCATCGGCATGCCGGAATGGCCCGAATTCGCCGCCGCCACCGCGTCAAGGGTCAGGGCGCGGATCGCGCAGGCGCGCATCCAGTGGTCGGGGTGGCGGGCGCGAAGCGTAGCGATGTCCAAGGCCGGACTCCTCAGGTTATCGGGGTTCGGGGCGTCAATAGCAGTCCGGGCGGCAAGATCAAGCGTGCCCCGCAAGGCATTGAGGCAAAAGGGGCGGTCCTTCCCGGGGCTTTGCGCTAAGATCGGGCTTGACGACCCCGCCTGCGATTCGCACCCTCGCGGGGAACCAGAAGGAAGACGCCTCATGCAGGACATTGCCGAGCTGGAACGCCGGATCAGCGCCGCCCTTGCCCGGATCGACCGCGGGATCGAGGGGCTGGCCGCGGCCGCCCATCACCCCGAAGAGACCAGCGACGATCTGGCCGGCGCCATCGCCCGCCTGTCCGAGGCGCTGGATGAAGAGCGGATGGCCAATGCCCAGCTGAACGAACGCCTGCGCGTCGTCAAGGCGCGCGAGGCCGAGGCGCGCGCGGCGCTGGAAGCCAAACTTGCCGAACTTACCGCCGAACTGGCCGCCCTGCGCGCCGCCCGTGCCGAAGAGGCGGCCGAGGTTGCCGCCATCATCGGCGCCCTGACCCCCATCGTCGAGGAGGCCGCCCATGCCTGATGTCGAAGTCATCGTCGGGGGCCGCAGCTTTTCGGTCGCCTGCCAGCCGGGGGAAGAACATTTCCTGCGTGCCGCCGCCCAGTCGCTGGATGCCGAGGCGCAGCCGCTGATCGCCCAGCTGGGCCGCATCCCCGAGGTGCGGATGCTTCTGATGGCCGGTCTGATGCTGGCCGACAAGACCGCCGCGGTCGAGGATGAGAACCGTCAGCTGAAGGCCCGTCTGGCCGAGGTGGAAGGCCGCCCCGCGCCCGAACCGCTGCGCGTCGAGGTGCCGGTGATCCCGCCGCAGGTGTCTGAAACCCTTGCCGAAATCGCCGCCCGGGCCGAGGCGCTGGCCGCCCGCATCGAAGAAAAGGGTGCCGCATGAGGGCGCTTCTTGCCGCCGCCCTTCTGACCGGCCTTGCCGGCGCCGCGCAGGCCGAGACGCAGGTTCTGACCCTGCGCTACATCTGTGACCGGGGCGTCGAGGTGCCGGCGACCTATGTGAATGCCGAGGATCAGCAGATCGCGGTGATCCATGTCGAGGGCAGCCAGATCACGCTGTTCAGCGAAACCGCCGCTTCGGGCGCGCGCTATGGCTGGCCGTCGGACGGGTCCAGCTATGTCTGGTGGACCAAGGGGCCTGAGGCCACGCTTTACTGGAAAGACGGCGAAAAGGGCACCGAAGAGCCGGTGCTGACCGGCTGTACCGAAGGCGGTTAAGCCGGGGTTTCGGCCCGGAACCGGGCGATCCATTCGGCGCTGGTCCGGTCGGCCAGCCGCGCCACGCCGGGGCGCAGGGTGGCCGGGTCAGGCTCACCCACCCCCAGCGCGGCACAGATGCGCCGCACCGTCGCCGCCGGATCGGCCGAAAGGCTTTCGTAGCCGATCCGCAGCGGCGCGATGCCTTCGCGCGCGAACCACGGCTCCCACGCGGCGTCCTGCGCTTCCAGCGCTGCCAGCTGCCGGGCGATGCGCGCGCGGTCGTAAACCGGGGCGGCCGGCGGGGCGAGGCGTTCCAGCTCGCGCCCGTCGGGGGCGATGTGCCACAGGCCGGTCTGTTCCGCCTTCACCAGCGACACCGCCTGCGCCAGCTTGTCCTCGCGCCGCAGATGCAGGAACAGGACGCGCCCGAAGGCGGCGGAAATCCGGGCTTTGTCATCGGGCAGGCCGGGGTGAAGCCGGTCCAGAAGCGCCGTCATGTCGTCCAGACTCTCGCGCATCAGGCGCAGGCCGAAAAGGCCGGCCCTGTCGCGTCCCGCCCGGATCACGGCCGCCAGATAATCGGCGTCATGGCCCGCCGCGCCGGGCGCCGGCAGGCCCCATTCGCGCGCCCAGACCGGATCGACATCGCGCATGAAGAACGAGTCGGGCCGCCCGGCGATGCCGGTGGCTGTCAGCATGTCACACAAAAGCGTGCTGCCGGTGCGCGGGGTTCCGCAAAGGATATAGGCGTCGAACATGGGGCCGCCCGAATGCAAAGGGCCGGCATGGCGCCGGCCCCGGTTTCGCCTTTGGCCGTTTTCAGGCGTTGGCTTCGCGGATCTTGTCCGCCGCTTCCTTGTCGAACTTCACGCCCTTGGCTTCGAAAAGCGCGTCCAGTTCGCCCGACAGCGTCATTTCGGTGACGATGTCGCAGCCGCCGACGAATTCGCCCTTCACATAAAGCTGCGGGATGGTCGGCCAGTCCGAGAAGTCCTTGATCCCCTGACGGATTTCCGGGTCGGCCAGAACGTTCACGTCGGTGAAGTCCACCCCCATGTAGTTCAGCACCCCCGCCACGCGGGACGAAAACCCGCATTGCGGCATCATCTTGGTGCCCTTCATGTACAGCACCACATCGTTCTTTTCGATCGTGTCGCGGATCAGGTCGGTCGCGCTCATCTTGCCGTTTCCTTCGTTCAGCGCCGGATCAGTCCCGGGCGCGTCCATATCCAGTAGGTTCGGGGCCTAACGCAGATTTCGCCGCGCCGCTTGAGCAAGATCAAGACGGGGCGAGGAAAATCCGCAGGCGGTTTATTCCGGCGCCTTGGTGGTCAGCGCCAGTGCGTGCAGTTCGCCGTGGCTGCCGTCCATCTTGCCTTTCAGCGCGGCATAGACGGCGCGCTGCTGCTGCACCCGGTTCATGCCGCGAAAGCTTTCGTCGATCACCTCGGCCGAGAAATGCTGGCCATCGTCGCCCTCAACCCGGATGCGGGCCTTGGGAAAGGTCTGGCGGATCAGGTTCTCGATGTCGCGGGCTTCGAGGGCCATGGCGGTCTCCGTTGGCTTTCCCCAAGATTTAGGCCCGCTGGCCGGCAGCCGCAAGGGTCATGCGGGCCAAAGGGGCGCGCGCCTAGACCAGCCCCAGATCGCGGCCCAGCACATAGGCAGCAGCGGCCATGCCCAGCAGGATCAGCGCCAGGAACGGCGGCCACAGCGCCGGCCGCCCCGCCAGCATCGCGGGCAGGCGGATCAGCGCCACCAGCAGCAGAAGCAGGATCGCGCCATGGATGACGGCGGTGAAGGTGACATACCAGTCCGGCTCGGCTTCCACGAAGGCGCCCGGTTCGGGGCGGTCAATGTATTCCATCGCGGCCACGCCGATCGAGGCTATGGACATGAAGACTGCCGCAATCCGTTCCTGCCGTTTCGGGTCTGCCGCCATGCGCGCCTCCGGGGGCTGGGGGCGGTGCAGGCCGCACCGCGATGGGGCAGCTTACGCCCCGTCCGGCGAAGCGGGCAAGCGCTATTGGCCGCCGGCCCATTCCTCGCGCAGAAGGCCATACAGCATCAGGTCCACCGGCCGCCCCAGCGCGGGGCGCCACCAGTGCCGGCGCAGCCGCCCCTCAAGCCGGAAGCCAAGGCTTTCGTAAAGGTGCTGCGCCCGCAGGTTTTCGCCCGAGGCATCGAGCCACAGCCGTTGCGCCGCGAAGGCGGTGAAGGCATGGCCGATCAGCCCGCCCACAAAGGCCCGGCCGCGCCCGCCGCCGGGCTGGTCCAGCGCAAGGCGCCGCAACTCGACCGAGCCGGCCTTGTCCCCCAGCCCGCAGAACAGCGCATAGCCCTGCGCGCCCTCGGCCTGCCAGATCAGCAGCGCGGTGTCGGGATTGCCCAGATAGGCCTGAAGCGCCGTCTCATCCTCATCAGTGATATAGGGCGCATTGGCCGGATCGCCCGCCAGCCGGCGGATGAAGGCGAAATCGGCGGGGGTTGCCGCGCGCAGGGTCATGGCTGCCATTCCCGTTTCAGAAGCCCCAGAAGATAGCAGTCGGCCCAGCTTCCGTCAGGCCGCAGCCAGCATTCGCGGATCAGCCCCTCTTTCTGAAAGCCAAGCCGGTCGTAAAGCCTGATGGCGCGGGTGTTGTCGGATGTCACGTCAAAGCCGATGCGGTGGCCGTCAAGCGGACCGAAGACTTCGGCCAGAACCGCGCGCAACAGCGCCTCGCCGGTGCCGGGCTGCGTGCTGACCAGCGCCGACAGGCCGAAGACGCGGGGCACCCAGGTGATGACGGTTGCAAAGCCCGCCACGCCCTGCGGGCCATCCCAGAGGAAGGCCATGCCGCCGCCAATGGCATCTGCAATCTCATCCGGCTCCGGCGGTTCGATCCATTGCGCGTTTGACGGGGCGGACCAGAGGCCCGCGATCAGGTCATGATCGCCGGGCCCGGCCCGCCGCAGCATCAGCCGACGGCCTGTGCAAAGGCGCTGCGATACAGCGCCGAAAGATCGGCCAGCGGCGCGGAATCGCTGCCGAAGGTCACCTTGTCGCCGCCAAAGGTGCCGATGCGCGTGACCTGAACGCCGGCCACCAGCGCCGCCGCCTCCAGCGCCGCGGCCCCTGCCTCAGAAGCGGCGACCAGATAGCGGGCCTGATCCTCGCCAAACAGCGCGGGCGTATCGCCGGGGATCAGCGTCACGCCAAGACCCGCGCCATCGGCCATTTCGAAGGCCGCCAGCGCAAGCCCGCCGTCGCCAAGATCGGTCGCGGCGCGGATGGCCTTGCGGTTGGCGCGCAGGAAATCGCCGTTGCGCTTTTCCGCCGCCAGATCGACGGGGGGCGCATCGCCGGCCTCGATCCCGAAGGCCTCGGCCAGAAGGGCCGACTGGCCGAGGTGGCCGAAGGTCTCACCAATGACCAGCGCGACGTCGCCCGGCTGCGGCTTGCCGGCGATCACCTCATCCAGACTGTACAGGATGCCGACCGCGCCGATGGTGGGGGTGGGAAGGATGCCCTTGCCGTCGGTTTCGTTGTAAAGCGAGACGTTGCCGGAAACGATGGGCATTTCCAGCGCCGCCACCGCCGCGCCGATACCTTTGATGGCGCCGACGAACTGGCCCATGATCTCGGGCTTTTCGGGGTTGCCGAAGTTCAGGTTGTCGGTGGTGGCAAGGGGCAGGGCGCCCACGGCGGTCAGGTTGCGGTAGGCTTCGGCCACCGCCTGCTTGCCGCCTTCAAACGGGTTGGCCTTGACGTAGCGCGGCGTCACGTCGCTGGTGAAGGCCAGTGCCTTGCCGGTTCCATGCACCCGCACCACACCGGCGGGCAGGCCGGGGGTGACGACGGTATCGGCGCCGACCTGGCTGTCATACTGCTCCCACACCCAGGATTTGTGGGCATAGCTCGGGCTGCCGATCAGCGCCCGCAGGCCGGCGATGGCACCGATGGCCGGAACCTCGCCCAGGGGCGCGGCCGCAGGCGTTTCCACCCAGGGCCGGTCGTATTCCGGGGCGCTGGAGGACAGTTTCGACAGGGGCAGGTCTGCCTTCACCTCATTGCCGTGCAGGATCAGGAAGCGGTCTTCGGGAATGGTTTCGCCGACGATGGCAAAGTCGAGGTCCCATTTGACAAAGATCGCGCGGGCCACATCCTCAAGCTCGGGCTTGAGGACCATCAGCATCCGTTCCTGAGATTCCGACAGCATCATCTCATAGGCCGTCATGTTGGCCTCGCGCTGCGGCACGTCATCGAGTTGCAGCTTGATGCCCAGTCCGCCCTTGTCGCCCATTTCCACCGCCGAACAGGTCAGCCCCGCCGCGCCCATGTCCTGAATGGAAATCACCGCGCCCGAAGTCATCAGTTCCAGACAGGCTTCCAGCAGGCGCTTTTCGGTGAAGGGGTCGCCGACCTGCACGGTGGGGCGCTTTTCCTCGATGGTTTCATCGAATTCGGCCGAAGCCATGGTGGCGCCGCCGACGCCGTCGCGGCCGGTCTTGGCGCCCAGATAGACCACCGGCATGCCGACGCCCGAGGCGGCCGAGTAGAAGATCTTGTCGGCATCGGCCAGACCCGCCGCGAAGGCGTTCACAAGGCAGTTGCCGTTGTAGGATTTGTGAAACCGCACCTCGCCGCCGACGGTGGGAACGCCGAAAGCATTGCCATAACCGCCGATGCCTTCGACCACGCCCTTCACCAGATGGGCGGTCTTGGGATGCGAAGGTTCACCGAAGGAAAGCGCGTTCATCGCCGCGATGGGGCGCGCGCCCATGGTGAAGACATCGCGCAGGATGCCGCCGACGCCGGTCGCGGCGCCCTGATGCGGCTCGATGTAAGAAGGGTGGTTGTGGCTTTCCATCTTGAAGATCACGGCCTGCCCGTCGCCGATATCGACGACGCCCGCATTCTCACCCGGGCCGCAGATCACCTGGGGGCCGCTGGTGGGCAGGGTGCGCAGCCATTTCTTCGAGGATTTGTAGCTGCAATGCTCGTTCCACATCGCGCTGAAGATGCCAAGCTCGGTGAATGTCGGCGCGCGCCCGATGATGCCCAGCAGGCGCTGCCACTCATCGGGCTTCAGCCCGTGCGCTGCGACGATCTCGGGCGTGATGGCGGGTTCGGTCATGGCACATCCTCTGGCGGCGGTCGCGCGCGTCTTAGGCCATGAACGGCCCCTGCGAAAGGCTGCGCCGGCGGGGGCAGGCAATTTTTCGACGAAAAATTGTTGCCCGCACCCGGGGCGGATGTCGAAAACTGCCCAGGCCGGGCGTCCTTGGTGCAGGATCGCCGGGCAATCCCGCCCCGACCGCAGGAGACCACGATGAAATACATGGCGCTGATCTACGAAGACATGACCAAGGCCCCCGCCCCCGACAGCCCCGATTTTGCGGCCTTCATGCAGGGCTACATGGCGCTGGGGGCCCGGCTGGAGGCCGAGGGCAACTGGATCGCGGGCGAAGGGCTGATGGCGCCCGAAACCGCCACCTGCCTGCGGCGGCGGGGCGGCAAGGTGGAAACCATGGACGGCCCCTTTGCCGAAACGCGCGAACATCTGGGGGGATTCTACCTGTTTCACGCCCGCGATCTGGATCAGGCGCTGGCCTATGCGGCGATGATCCCCTCGGTCGATTGGGGCACGGTCGAGCTGCGGCCGGTGATGGATTATTCGTGACCCCGGCCGAAGCGGCACTTGCCGCGCTGATGGGGCAGGGTAGGGGGCGGCTTCTGGCCGCCCTCATCGCGCGGACCGGCGATTTTCCGGGCGCGGAAGAGGCACTGCAGGAGGCGGCCGAGGCGGCGCTGGTGCATTGGGGCCGGTCGGGTCTGCCGGACCGGCCCGAGGCCTGGCTTCTGCGGGTGGCGTTGCGCAAGTCGATCGACCGTCACCGCCGCAGCGCCCGGGCCGGCGCCCATGCCGCGCTGATCGCGCAACTGGGCGCCGAAGAGGCGGCGCTGGACACCGCCGAAGAGATACCGGACGACCGGCTGCGGCTGATCTTCACCTGCTGCCATCCGGCGCTGGAGCCGAAGACGCAGGTTGCGCTGACCCTGCGCACGGTCTGCGGCCTGACGACCGCCGGGATCGCGGCGGTGTTTCTGGACAGTGAGCCGACCATGGCGCAGCGCCTGTCGCGCGCGCGGGCCAAGATCGCCGCTGCCCGCATTCCCTATGCCGTGCCGGGCCCCGGGGAATGGCCGGGGCGGCTGGGGGCGGTGCTGACCGTGGTCTATCTGATCTTCACCACGGGTTACGCGGGCGGCCCGGGCGAGGAGGCCCGCGATCTGTGCGACGAGGCGGTGTTTCTGGCCCGGCTTCTGGATGCCCTGCGCCCGGGTGACCCCGAGGTGGAAGGCTGTCTTGCGCTTCTGCTGCTGACCCACAGCCGCCGGGCCGCGCGCCGCGATGCGGCGGGGCAAACCGTGCCGCCCGGCCGGCAGGACGCCGCGTTGTGGGA
>JACZKR010000468.1 GCA_014859945.1 Paracoccaceae bacterium
AGGGAAACGGTGGCGATTGCCGCCGCGCTGGCGCTGGGTCTGGCCGTGGTGCTGGCAGGCTGGGCCGCACCGGCGATGGCGCTGGCCGCCCTTGCCGCTGCGGCCGGCGTCGGGGCGGTGGCCCGGGCCAAGATCGGCGGGCAGACGGGTGATGTTCTGGGCGCGGCACAGCAGATGGCGCTGGTCGCCGCACTGGCCATGGCCTGACATGAAAAACGGCGGCCAAAGGGCCGCCGTTTCGGCATTTTCCGCGAAAGCTCAGGCGGCGCGGCTGGTCAGCACGTCATCAACCTTGCGTTGCGCCCCGGCCTCATCGACGCCCGAGACGGCGGCGACTTCGCGGGTCAGACGCTCAAGTGCTGCTTCGTAAAGCTGACGCTCGGAATAGCTTTGTTCGCGCTGGTCATCGTTGCGGTGCAGGTCGCGGACCACTTCGGCAATCGCCATCAGGTCGCCCGAGTTGATCTTCTGCTCATACTCCTGGGCGCGGCGCGACCACATCGCGCGCTTGACCTTGGCCTTGCCCTTCAGCGTGTCCAGCGCCTTGGCCACCACATCGGGCGCCGACAGCTGGCGCATGCCGATGTCCAGCGCCTTGTGCGTGGGCACGCGCAGCGTCATCTTGTCCTTCTCGAAGTTGATGACGAAGAGTTCCAGCTTGAACCCCGCGATCTCCTGTTCCTCGATCGAGATGATCTTGCCCACACCATGGGCCGGATAGACCACGAATTCGTCGGCACGGAACTCGGGCTTCTTGGACTTGGTCATTCGGTTTGTATCCTTGGCTTCAACCCGATCCGGCGCAAAGCTGGCCGCCGGGGAAAACCCCGCCGTCCGGTTCATCCAGCGTCGAAAAATCACCTCAGGCGAGCAGTCCTGAGGTGCGATCAGGCATCCTTGTTCGTATGTGCGCAAAGCTATAGCACAAAACTGACATGATTCCAACCGCCGCCTGCGGCGCTGCGGCATTGTGAACCTGCCGGAATCACGGCGATTCTGCCCCGATCTGCGGGATTCGCATGGCAGGGTTGCGAATCACCCTGCCAGCGTTGTCAGCCGCCCTGCCCGGGCGCTTCCGAGAAATACTTGGTCAGCTTGTCGGCCTCACCGTCGCGTTCCTCATAGCCGGGCAGCGGATCGCGCTTGGTGGTGATCACCGGCCACAGCTCGGCATATTTGCGGTTGAAGGTGACCCATTTCTCCATGTCCGGCTCGGTATCGGGCCGGATGGCATCGGCGGGGCATTCCGGTTCGCAGACGCCGCAGTCGATGCATTCGTCGGGGTGGATGACCAGGGTGTTCTCGCCCTCGTAGAAGCAGTCCACCGGGCAGACCTCGACGCAGTCGGTGTATTTGCAGGCGATGCAGTTGTCGGTCACCACATAGGTCATGGCTGGCCCCTTCGTTTCACGCCGGCATCCCTAATCCTTCGGGACGGATCATTCAAGCGGCTCTGCCGTGGCGTCGGCCCCCGGCGGATCGAGGTCTTCGTACAGCGCCTGCGCTTCGGGCGCGGGGCCGCGCCGTTCGGAAAGCGCCAGAATCCGCACCACGCGGATGCGCCCGCCCTGCGGAAAGGTCAGCACATCGCCCGGCGTCACGCCATGGCCGGGCTTGCGGCAGGGCTGGGCGTTGATGCGCAGATGGCCGCTTTCCGCCAGCCCCGCCGCCAGCTCGCGCGAGCGGAAGAAGCGGGCGTGAAACAGCCATTTGTCCAGCCGCAGACGCGGCGGGCTGCCGGGATTGTGCTTTGCGCCAGGCCCCGCCATGGCCCCGGTCCGGCCCGCCCCCGCAGCCCATGGCCACGGGGAACGGGATCAGACCTTGCCCTTCAGCGCCAGCAGCGCGGCGAAGGGGTTATCGGGGTCGATGGGCTTTTCGGGGCGCGGGGGACGGGCCTCAAAGCTTTTGGGCTTGTGGTCCTTGGG
>JACZKR010000469.1 GCA_014859945.1 Paracoccaceae bacterium
CGGCCGGCGCGGCCGGCATCGTGGCCAGGTGGGGCAGGTGCAGCGCCGCCACGGCGGCAATGCAATCGGGGCAAAGATGGGCCGGACCCACGGGCCGGCCCTGCGCATCGACGATCAGCGTGTCGCCGCTGGCGCTGCCGCAGATCTCGATCCATTCCGTCATCGGCGGCTGCACGCGCGCCACCGCAAGGCCGACCGAGGTCAGCGCCAGCGTGACGGCAAGGCCGATTGCGGAAAGGACGCGCAGCATCATGCCCGGCTTCTAGCCGATCGGCCGGCGCCGGCCAAGGCGGCATGCTGTCACCGTCCGGCATGCGAAAGGCCCCGCGCAGGGCTGCGCAGGGCCTTTCGGTAAACGCGCGTCAGGTTCAGGCGGCGGCCTGGGCCTTGGCGATGTCTTTCTTGATCTTCAGCGCGCCGGCCGACAGTTCGTCATCCTTGGCCTTGGCGAGGAAGGCGTCCAGCCCGCCGCGGTGGTCCACGGTGCGCAGAGCAGCGGCCGAAACGCGCAGCTTGAACGACTGGCCGAGGATGTCCGAGATCAGGGTGACTTCGTTCAGGTTGGGCAGGAACCGCCGACGCGACTTGTTGTTCGCATGGCTGACGGTGTTGCCGGTCATCGGGCCTTTGCCCGTCAGTTCGCAGACGCGCGACATGGTCGTGATCCTTCGTGTCAAAACAGGTGACACCGCGCCACTGGGCACGGTGCCGAATTCGCTGCACGGGCCTTTAGGGGGATTCCGCGCCGGCGTCAAGCGATTCACCCCGCGCCGCCATCATCCGTGCCAGCAGGGGAACCACCATCAGCATGGCTGCCGCAAAGACGAAGGCCATGCGCAGGCTGAAATGGCCGGCGATGAAGCCCAGCATCGGCGGGCCGAAGAAATAGCCGAAATATCCCAGCAGGGTAGCCCGCGCGACCGCTCGCGCCCGGGCCTCGGGCCGGGCGGCGCGGCCGACCAGCGAAAAGGCGGTGGGCGCGATGACGGACGACCCGATTCCCATCACGACAAAGCCCGCATAGGCCATGGCGGGGCTGACCGCCGCCCCGGCGATCAGCGCCCCGGTGGCCGAGATTGTCGCGGCGGCAGCCAAAAGCGCAACCGGGTTCACCCGGCTGGCAAAGCCCTGCCCGACCAGCCGTGCCACCCCCATGGTCAGAGCCAGAACCGCCGGCCCCATCGCGCCATGAGCCGGGCTGCCGCCCAGCGTCTTTTCGATATGCAGGGCTGACCAGTTTTCGGCCGCGTTCTCGGTCAGGAAGGCAATCAGCACCATGCCGCCGCCCAGAACCGGGATCAGCCCCAGATGGCCCGCCGCGCGGTCCTTGGGGCGGCGCAGCCCGTCGATCCGCCCGTCCGTCTCATAGCTGGCCAGCGCCAGAAGAAGGGCCAGCCCGCCCATCGTCGCCATCACCCAGCCGGGCGGCCAGGCCAGATCGCGCAGCACCCCCGTCAGCACGGCGCCCGCCGCATAGCCGAAGGAATAGCCAGCATGGCAGAGGTTCATCATGTAAAGCCCGCTGCGGTTTTCCAGCGCGGCGACCCGGGCGTTCATCAGAACGTCGGTCAGCCCCGTGGTCGCGCCCGCCGCCAGCATGGCCAGCGGGAACAGCCAGACCGTCTGCGCCTGCCCGGGCAGCACGAAGGCCGCGGCCATGCCGACCGTGGCAACCGGCAGGGCCACCCGCCCCAGCGCCGCCCCGATCACCGGTGCCAGCAGCATCGAGATCACCGCCGCAATGGGCGTCATGAACATCAGAAGGCCCAACTGCGCCTCATCTACCCCCAGCATGGTCTTGAGGTCGGGCAGCACCGCGGCAAAGGTGCCCCAGAGGACACCCATCGTGGCAAAGGCGGCCAGCGGCGCGCGGGCGGTGGTCAGAAGCGGGGTCATGGGCGTCATCCTGTCGCGACCCAGCTAGCCCGGCCGCCCATTTGGGGCAAGCCCGCCGCCGACATGCGCTGCGCGGCGGGCGACGGGTCAGAGGCCCATCACCAGACTGCGGTGGCAGGCGGTGCCGGCCATCACGCCTTCGGCCAGCGCGAAGGCGGCGCCAAAGACCGGCCGGTCCAGATCGCCGGCGGCAAAGACGCCGGGCACGCTGGTTTCCTGCATCTGGCTGGTCTCGACAATCGGGCCCTGCCGCCCCTCGGCCATGCGGCAGCCCAGCTGCGCCGCCAGATCGCAGGCGGGTTCGTTGCGCGGCACCATATACAGCACCTCAACCGCCAGCCGCCGGCCATCGGCCAGACGCAGGCCCCGCAGCGCGTCGCCGTCGCTTTCAACGGCCGCCAGCCGCGCGGTTTCCAGCGCGATGCCGGCGGCATGCAGCGCGGCGGCATCAGCCTCGGGCAGGGGGGCGCCATCGGTGACCACGGTCAGGTCGGGCACCCATTGCTGCAGGAAGCGGGCATGTTCCGCCACCCCCGGCGCGGCAAACCACAGCGCAGCCGGGCGGCCGGCCATTTCATAGCCATGGCAATAGGGGCACTGAAAGGCCGTCCGCCCCCAGATGGCGGCCAGACCCGCCAGGTCGGGCAGGATGTCGCGCGTGCCATAGGCCAGCACCAGCCGCCGCGCCCGCAGGACGCGCTCCGACGCCAGCGTCACCCGGAAGTCATCGGCCTGACCGGCCACGGCCACCACGCGGTCCTGCACCATCCGCGCCTCGGGATAGGCCAGAAGGTCGCTGATGCCGGCGGCCTGAATCTCGGCCGGCGGTCGGCCGTCATGGCCCAGAAGGCCGTGCCCCTGGGCGGCAAAGCGGTTGCGCGTCAGCCCCTCATCCACCACGGTCACCTGCCGGCGGCCGCGCGCAAGGTAAAGCGCCGCTGAAATTCCGGCAAAGCTGCCCCCGATCACCACCGCATCGCGGATTTCACCATCGCCGCCGCCTGTCACCTGTGCCATCACTGTCCTGCCTTTCCTGAAGTCACGCAACTTATATAGTTACATGAAGCGATCAAGCAAGCTCTCTCTCGCGCTGCATGCGCTGGGCCATATGGCGCAGGAACCGGCGCGCGCCCGCACCTCGGAAGAGATTGCGGCGATGCACGGCACCCATGCGGTGGTGGTGCGCCGCGTTTTCGCGCCGCTGCGCGAGGCGGGCATCCTTCTGTCGGAAAAGGGCCACGGCGGCGGATGGCGTCTGGCCCGCCCGGCGGCCGAAATCTCGCTGGCCGATATCTATGCCGCGATCGGTGAGCCTTTCCTGACCGCGACCGCCTTTGCCCCGGCGCCCGGCCACCCCTGCGCGATCGAGGCGGCGATGACCGAAACCGTCTCCGCCGCGATGGTTGAGGCCGAGGCCGTCATCGCCCGTCATTTCGCGGCGCGCACGCTGGCCGATGTGGCGAAAGTCTGGGGGGAACGGGCAAAATCCGCTTCCCACCCCACCGATTCCCCGCTATAGGCCCCCGGTCGCGCCATGCACCCTTGGAGGATGGCGGACTTACATCAGGAGAAGAACCATGGCTCGTGAAGCACAAGACTTCATCGCCGAGGTGCGGACGGGGACAGGCAAGGGGGCCGCCCGTCAAGCCCGTCGTGAGGGCACCGTACCCGGCATCGTTTATGGCGACGGCAAAGAGCCCGCCGCCATCAAGATCAACTACAACTACCTGCTGAAGCGCCTGAAACAGGGCCGTTTCCTGCAAACGCTGTTCAACCTGAAGGTTGAAGGCCAGGACGACGTGCATGTGATCTGCCGCGGCGTGCAGCGCGATGTGGTCAAGGATCTGCCGACCCACGTCGACTTCATGCGCATTCACGACGAATCGCGCATCAACCTGTTCATCCACGTCACCTTCGAAAACCACGAAGCGGCGCCCGGCCTGAAGCGCGGCGGCACCCTGACCATCGTGCGTCCCGAAGTCGAACTGGAAGTGCAGGCCGGTGACATTCCGGACCACGTCACCGTGGACCTGACCGGCAAGCAGATCGGCGATGTCATCCACATCAACGACATCGAACTGCCGAAGGGCGTGAAGCCCACCATCGCCCGCAACTTCGTGATCGCGAACATCGCGGCTCCGACGGGTCTGGCGGCTTCGGAAGAGTAATTCCGTCACAGACGGATCGGGGCGCGCGGCGGGGCAACCTGCCGCGCGCTTTTCATTTCGCGGCTTCGGCGCGGGCGTTGAAATCGTGCCAGCGCGGATCGTCCTGCGCCGCCCTGCCGGCCCGGGCCGCGATGGCCGCGACATGATCGGCGCAGCACAGCGCATGCAGCCGGGCGACCCCGGGCAGGCGCAGGGCGCGGGCGTGCAGGCGGGCGAAATCCTCGGCATGGCGGAAGGCGGAACTGTCGGGCATCCGGCCGCCGTTGGCGCGCTGGAAATAGCCGGTGTCATAGCGGTTCGACAGCGCGACCGGCGACAGGCTGCCCGATTTCAGGCTGAAGCTTTCGGCCGAACGCAGCATGTAATGGTTCACCTGCGCCACGTTGTGATCGCAAAGCCCCGGCGGCAACCGCCGCATGTAGGGCCGGCCCGAAGGCTGCCAATCCGGCACGACCCGCCCGGCCGCGTTGACCCAGATACGGTTGTCGCTGCCCCAGGGCCCGCCGATGCGGTCAAGGTCCAGCCCGATCGGCCCGTGCTCTCCCAGCGCCGCGAACAGGCGCGGCTGGCGGAACAGGCATTTCACCCATTGCGACAGGCTGGATTTCTGGGCGCGGGCCAGCGCGAACTGCTGATGCACCGGTTCGTCGCGAAACTCATCAACCCCGCAGGTACCGAAAACCCGCCAGTTGACCGCCATGCCCATGAAGGCCGGCGTCTGGCCCTCGGTCCCGATCAGTTCACTGATCCGGCCGGTTCCCTTATGGATCACCAGAAACTCGTCCACGTCGCAGACAAAGACCCATGTGGCCCGCCGCACCGCCTTGTGCGCCTTGGCGGCGGCCAGCTTCTGCGCGGTGATCCGCTCGCCCGGCGCCACGTCATGGCGGATGTGATGCACCCATCCGGCCGCCTGCAGCGCGTCCAGCAGTTCGGGCGAGCGGTCGGTGCAGTTGTTCGTCACCACCGCGATATCGGTAAAGCCCAGCATGCGGTACCAGGCCACCCATTCGACGATGAAGGGCCCTTCGTTGCGCATCGAGGCGACGACAGTGATCCGCAAGCTGCCCCTCCGTTCCGGGCCAGAGCCTTGACGCGGCGGGGCGGGAAGTCAACGCCTCAGGTGGCGATCCGGGGCAGCGACCTGATCCGGCCGGCGGAGCGCGTTGCCGAAGCGGCAGGCTTGCGCGGACTGGCCTTGGCGGCAGAATCGGGGCAGAAGGGGGCAGGGACAAAGGGCGGTCGGGCGCATGAAACTCTGGGTCGGTCTGGGCAATCCGGGCGCGAAGTACGCGGGCAACCGCCACAACATCGGTTTCATGGCGCTGGACCGGATTGCCGCCGACCATGGGTTCGGCCCGTGGAAGAAGGCCTTTCACGGTCTGGCGTCCGAAGGGCGGCTGGGCGGTGACAAGGTGCTGCTCCTGAAGCCCGAGACCTTCATGAACCTGTCGGGGCAGGCGGTTCAGGCGGCGCTGGCCTTTCACAAGCTGGCCCTTGCGGACGTGACCGTCTTTCATGATGAGCTTGATCTGGCCCCCGGCAAATGCCGGGTCAAGCAGGGCGGCGGGCATGCCGGGCATAACGGCCTGCGGTCAATCCATCAGCATCTGGGGCCGGATTATGCCCGGGTGCGGCTGGGCATCGGCCATCCGGGCCACAAGGATGCGGTCGCGGCCTATGTGCTGCACGACTTTGCCAAGGCCGATCAGGACTGGCTGGACGACCTGCTGCGCGGCATTTCCGACGGGGCGGCGGCACTGGCCGAAGGCGACGCGGCGCGGTTCATGAACGCGGTCGCGCTGCGCACCGCGCCGCCGCGGTCAGGCGGGGCGGGGAAGGAACCTGCGAAACCCGAGGCGAAGGCGGCGGAACCCCCGGCCGAAGACACACGCAGCCCGATGCAGCGGCTGATGGACCGCTTCCGGTAAGGCCGGGCGGCGAACTCCCAATGGTCTGCCCTGACCCCGGCCATCGCCGGGGTCACGCGAGACGTGTGCCCTAGGCCCGCCGGTGGCCCCAAAGGCCGCCGGCCAGCGCCCGCCCCGCCCATGGCGGGCGCTTCTCGCCCGCCGGGGCAGGCGCCGGCCTGTGTCATTGCGTATGGTTGGCGGTCTGATGGCGGCTTGGTCGCTGCGGGCGGGGAAAGGCGGTGCCTTTCCTGATCCGCCCGGGAAAGCCGCCCTAACGTTCCGTCAGTTTCAGTTCGATCCGGCGGTTCTGCGCCCGGGCTTCGGCGCTGTCGCCCGCCGCCACGGGGCGGAATTCGCCAAAGCCGGTCGCCGCCAGCCGCTCGGGCGGGAAGCCCAGCACATCGACCATGTAGCGCACCACCGACAGCGCCCGCGCCTGTGACAGTTCCCAGTTGTCGGCAAAGGCGCCGGTGCCCGACAGGGGCACGTTGTCGGTGTGGCCGTCGACGCGGATGATCCAGTCGATTTCGGGCGGGATGCGGGGGATCACCTCGTTCAGGGTGCCCACTACCCCGGCAATCTGCGCCATGCCCTCGGGCGCCAGATCGGCCGCGCCGGGCTGGAACAGCACTTCCGACGAGAAAACGAAACGGTCACCCACCACCCGCACGCCGGGGCGGCCGGCCAGAACCTCACGCAATTGCCCGAAGAACTCGCTGCGGAAGCGTTCAAGATCGGCCTTCTCGGCCTCAAGCCGCTTGCGTTCGGCCTCTTCCAGTTCGGCGCGGCGGCGCTGTTCCTGCGCCACCTGCGCAAGGGCCGCGTTCAGCTGAGTGCCAAGCGCCTCGATCTGCACCTTGGCCTCGGCATCCTTGGCGGCTGAGGCATCAAGCAATGCCTGAAGGCTGCCCAACTGCCCGCGCAGCGCCGCGATCTGCTGGTTCAGAAGTTCCACCTGCCGCGCGGCATCCAGCGCCTTTTTCTGTTCCGCGCTCAGCAGCCGCTCGGCCTCGGCCAGCGCGGTGTCGCGATCGGTCGTGGCGGCGGCGTTGCGCGCGGCTTCGGTCCGGGCGGCGGCCAGCAGGGTCAGCGCCTCTTCGGCCTTCTTGCGCTGTTCCTCCAGCGCCAGCGTCATCGCCGCAAGCTCGGTATCGGCCGATTGCAGCT
>JACZKR010000470.1 GCA_014859945.1 Paracoccaceae bacterium
GCTGTGCCGCGGCGGCCCCCGCGCTCTGGCTGTCCTGCAAGAGATGCAGCATGGCGTCCACCGCCTCTTCGGTGGTCAGGCGGCCCTCTTCGGTGGCGGTGTAAAGCACATAGGCCAGTTGCGGGCGGGCTTCGGGCAGGGCCTTGCCCTCCATCGCGGCGATCTGGTCCAGCGCCTCGGGCAGGCGGCCAAGGCTGGCCTGCAGGACGGCAAGGCTCATCCTGGCGCGCAGAAGGTCTTCGGTATCGGCGCTATAGACGGCGGCCCAGTTGTCTACCGTGCGGCCCAGAAGCACCGCCGCCTCGCCGGCGGTGGCGGCCCCCGGCTCGGTGCCGCCAAGCGCTACGGCCAACGGAAAGGCCAGTTCGGCCCACAACGGGGAATCGGTGCCGTAAACCGCCTCGACCTCGGCCAGAAGCGGGCGGATCAGCGGCTCCACCTCATCCCGATGGCCCGACAGGATCAGCGCCTCGGCCAGATTGCGAACGGCGGTCAGGCGGATCGGCACCATGCGCGGATGCTTGATGCCCGCGAACTGCGCATCCAGCGCCGCGATGGCCGCCTGAAACAGCGGCACGGCGCGCGGCGCATCGCCCTGATCCGAGACGAAATCGGCCCAGCCCGCCATGCCCATCGCCAGAAGCGCCTTCGCCTGCTTGTCCTTACGCCCCGAAAGCCGTTCCTCGAGCCGGGCAAAGGCGCTTTCGGCCAGCGCGGCATTGCCCAGCGACGCCGCCAGAAGCGCCTGCACCAGCCGCAACTCGTCGCCCGCCAGTTCATCGGGCGGCAGCCAGCGGTCGGCCTCGGTCACCGCCTCGGATGCCAGCGCCAGCGCCTCGGCCTGATGGCCGGCCACCCGCATCGCCGCCGCGAAGGCCGCCATCACCCGGTAGGCCAGCGGATCATCGGCCGGCAAGAGGCGCTGCGCCTTCTGCGCCGACAGAAGGCCCAGCTGCACCCCTTCGTCGCTGCGGCCCTGCAGAACGGCCACCATGACGATGATCCGCTCGATCTCCAGCGCCTCGCGGCTTTCCTCGCCGAAATCGTCATGCACCAGCGCCAGCGCCTGCCAGGCCAGCTTTTCCGCCTCGGCATAGCGGGCTGATCCGGTGACCAGCCCGTCCAGCATGGTGGCGATCTCGGTCACCTCGGCGCGCGTCAGGGGCGCGTCACCTTCGGGCGGGGTCTGCGCGATGGCCGGCGCGGCCAGCAGCAGCCAGATCAGGAAGGCGCGGATCAATCGGGGCTTCCCACCAGCACGAAGGGCGCCCAGTAGGCCGGATGCACCCAGCGCCCCGAAGGATCGTCGATCATGCCCAGAATGGCCTGCCGCTGCGCCTCGGCGGCGCGCATGCCGGGGTTGGCGGCGCGGATGCGGAAGGTTTCCGTCATCAGATGCGCGGCCGACCGGCTTTCCACCGGCCAGTGGCTGACCATCAGCGACCGCGCGCCGGCATAGAAGAAGGCTTGCGCCAGACCTGAAAGCGCCTCGGCGTCGGGGTCATTGCCGACGGCGGTGTTGCAGGCCGACAGCACCACCCAGTCGGCATTCAGCCGCAGCGACAGGATTTCCGAGACGGTCAGGAACCCGTCCTCCCCCCGCCCCGGCGTCAGCGCCAGCGCCGGTTCGCCCAGCACGGTCTGCCCCGCGACATCGCCGGTCACCAGGCCATGGGTGGCGAAATGCAGCACGCGGAAGCGGTCCAGCGGCACCTCTTTCAGCGCGGCCTCGCTGGCCGCGGCGCCGGTGCGCACGGCGGCGGGCGAGCGCCGGAGGAGCTGCCTTCCGACAAAACCGCCGATAACGACCAGAGTCCACGATGAGCTTCGCCGCCGAATACCTTGCCCAACTGGAAGCCTTTGCCGCACTAGGCCCTTTGCCGCGCGTGCGCGCGCTGCACCTGCCGCCGGGTCGCTACGCTCAGGACAACAGAGGCGAATTCTGCGCCCTGGAACTCGAGGACGGATCGATCGGCCTGTCCTACGTC
>JACZKR010000471.1 GCA_014859945.1 Paracoccaceae bacterium
GGGCCAGCTCGATCCCGCCCACACCGCCGCCGACGATCACCAGCCGCGGAAAGGCCAGCCGGCGGGCCACGAACGCCTCCCACGCGCCGGCATAGTCGCCCAGGGGCTTGGCGGCCGTGCCGAATTCGGCATAGCCCGGGATCGCCGGCAGGTCCGACCCGATGCCGATGTCCAGCGAGGCCAGATCATAGCGCAGGGGCGGCCGGTTCTGCAGCAGCACCTCTTGCCGGTCAGGGTTCAACCCCACCGCGCGGTCCAGGATCAGCCGCGCACCGGCAAAGCGCGCCAGTCGGACAAGGTCGATCATGATCTCGTCCCGCCGGTAATGGCCGGCAATCAGGCCGGGCAGCATGCCGGTATAGGGCGCGGCGGGGCCGGGGTTGATCAGCGTCAGGCGCACACCGGCCAAGGGCCGCATCGCCCACATCCGCGCCACCAGCGCATGGGCATGGCCGCCGCCGATCAGCACCAGATCCTTCACCACCGGATAATCGTCGCGCATCTGGCGGCCGGCCTGCGTGGCCATAGCGGCGTGGTGGCGCTTTCGGCGCGGCTGGCGGTACCGGTGATCGGGCTGGGCGCCTCGGCCCCGGCCTATTACGGCGCGGTGGGCGAAAAGCTGCGGTGTGAGACGATCCTGCCCGAACATGCAGGTGTCGCCAATGCCATCGGCGCCGTGGTGGGACAGGTCAGCCAGCGCGCGACGGGGCTTGTGTCGTCCCCCGGCGAGGGGCGCTTTGTCGCCCACCTGCCCGAGGGCCTGCAGACCTTCACCAGCCAGGACGCCGCGCTGGACGCGCTGGAGGCGGCGCTGCGCGCCGATGCCGGCCGCCGCGCCCGCGCCGCCGGGGCCGAAGACCTGCACATCACCGCCCGGCGCGACATCCGCGCCGCCGAGGTGGAAGGCCGCGCCATGTTCATCGAGGCGACGGTGACCGTTACCGCCTCGGGCCGGCCGCGGGTTGCGCATGGCTGAGACCGGGCGAAAAACCGAGCCGCCCCCCTTTTCATCCGCGTCTGCGCCGTTATAGTCCGCGCCCATGACCACGCGCTGCCAGATCATCGCCGTTTCGCAGGGTGCCCGTCCGGGCGCCCCGGCCGCGCTGTCGCTTCTCCTTCTTAGCTGCCTCTGAGCGTGCCCGTGGGCGCGACCGCTCGGAGGTGACCAGCGCCCTGGACCCAAGCTAAGAGACCCGAAGGATTTCATCAGATGACCGACCAGACCACGCAACCCCGCGTCCTGATTTTCGATACCACCCTGCGCGACGGCGAACAGTCGCCCGGCGCCACCATGACCCATGAGGAAAAGCTGGAGATCGCCGGCCTCCTGGACGAAATGGGGGTGGACGTGATCGAGGCGGGCTTCCCCATCGCCAGCGAGGGCGATTTCGCCGCCGTATCCGAGATTGCGAGGCGCGCGAAGAACTCGACGATCTGCGGTCTGGCGCGTGCGAACTTCAAGGATATCGACCGCTGCTGGGAAGCGGTCCGCCATGCGCCCTCGCCCCGCATCCATACCTTCATCGGCACCTCGCCCCTGCACCGCGCCATTCCCAATCTGGACATGGACCAGATGGCCGAGCGCATCCACGAAACCGTGACCCACGCCCGCAACCTGTGCGACAACGTGCAATGGTCGCCGATGGACGCGACGCGGACGGAACATGACTATCTGTGCCGCGTCGTGGAAATCGCCATCAAGGCCGGCGCCACCACCATCAACATCCCCGACACCGTGGGCTATACCTACCCGATGGAAAGCGCGCGGATCATCCGCATGCTGCTGGAGCGGGTGCCGGGCGCCGACAGCATCATCTTCGCCACCCACTGCCACAACGATCTGGGCATGGCCACGGCCAACGCGCTGGCGGCGGTCGAGGCCGGGGCGCGGCAGATCGAATGCACGATCAACGGTCTGGGCGAACGCGCCGGGAATACCGCGTTGGAAGAGGTGGTGATGGCCATGAAGGTCAGGAACGATATCCTGCCCTTCCGCACCGGCATCGACACCACCAAGATCATGCACCTCAGCCGCCGGGTTTCCACCGTGTCGGGTTTCGTGGTGCAGCCCAACAAGGCCATCGTCGGCAAGAACGCCTTCCTGCACGAAAGCGGCATCCATCAGGACGGCGTGCTGAAGAATGTCGAGACCTTCGAGATCATGCGGCCCGCCGATATCGGGCTGAATGAAAAGAACATCGCCATGGGCAAGCATTCGGGCCGCGCCGCCCTGCGGGCCAAGCTGAAGGAGCTGGGCTACGATCTGGCCGACAACCAGCTGAACGATGTCTTCGTGCGGTTCAAGGCGCTGGCCGACCGCAAGAAGGAAGTCTATGACGACGACCTGATCGCGCTGGTCGCAGATGAGCAGACCAACGACGCCCATGAATACCTGCAACTGAAGAAGCTGCGCGTCACCTGCGGCACCGAAGGCCCGCAGGAGGCCGACATGATCCTGACCATCGACGGCAAGGACCACCACATTGACGCCACGGGCGACGGGCCGGTGGATGCGGCCTTCATGTGCGTCAAGATGCTGTGGCCCCACAAGGCGCGGCTGCAGGTCTATCAGGTCCATGCCGTCACCGAGGGAACCGACGCGCAGGCGACCGTTTCGGTGCGTCTGGAAGAGGACGGCCGCATCGTGACCGGGCAGTCGGCCGACACCGATACGATCGTCGCCTCGACCCGGGCCTATATCAATGCGCTGAACCGTCTGATCGTACGCCGGACCAAGACCGCGCCCGATGCCGATGTGAAGTCGGTAAACTACAAGGATGCGGGCTGAAATCGCCCTGCGCGGGTGGCAAAATGTTCTTTTTTGACAAGAACTTCCGCCACCCGCGGAAAGACGCCGCAGGTGGTGCGCAGGCCTTTCCCCCGCGCCCGCCTGCCTTTATATGAAGACGCCCGCCTCAGCCCAGCCTGAGTCGGGCGGATTCGTTTCGCGAAGTCAGGAACCCCATATGTCGCTTCTCTCGGGCATCTTCTCGTCGGACATGGCCATCGACCTTGGAACGGCGAATACGCTCGTCTACATCCGCGGCAAGGGGATCGTGCTGAACGAACCCTCGGTGGTCGCCTACCACGTCAAGGACGGCAAGAAGCAGGTTCTGGCGGTGGGTGAGGATGCCAAGCTGATGCTGGGCCGCACCCCCGGCACGATCGAGGCGATCCGGCCCATGCGCGACGGCGTCATCGCCGACTTCGACAGTGCGGAAGAGATGATCAAGCATTTCATCCGCAAGGTTCACAAGCGCACCACCTTCTCGAAGCCCAAGATCATCGTCTGCGTGCCCCATGGCGCGACTCCGGTCGAAAAGCGGGCGATCCGCCAGTCGGTCCTTTCCGCCGGCGCCCGCCGCGCCGGCCTGATTGCCGAACCCATCGCGGCCGCCATCGGCGCGGGCATGCCCATTACCGATCCCACCGGCAACATGGTGGTGGATATCGGCGGCGGCACGACCGAGGTGGCCGTGCTGTCCCTGGGTGACATCGTCTATGCCCGTTCGGTCCGCGTCGGCGGTGATCGGATGGATGAGGCGATCATCAGCTATCTGCGGCGCCACCAGAATCTGCTGATCGGGGAATCGACGGCCGAGCGCATCAAGACCTCGATCGGGACGGCGCGCATGCCCGACGACGGGCGCGGCCTGTCGATGCAGATCCGCGGCCGCGACCTGCTGAACGGGGTCCCGAAGGAAACCGAGATCAACCAGGCCCAGGTGGCCGAAGCCCTGTCGGAACCCGTCCAGCAGATCTGCGATGCGGTGATGCAGGCCCTGGAAACCACCCCGCCCGACCTTGCGGCGGATATCGTCGACCGCGGCGTGATGCTGACGGGGGGCGGTGCGCTTCTGGGTGATCTGGACCTGTCTTTGCGCGAACAGACCGGCCTTTCGATCAGCGTCGCCAATGAGTCACTCAATTGTGTGGCGCTTGGCACCGGCAAGGCGCTGGAATACGAAAAGCAACTGCGGCATGTGATCGACTACGACAGCTGACGGCTGTCCGCCCTGCCCGGCAGCACAGCGGTTCACGCGCCGCGTCCGGCAGGCTATGTAAGTCAGATGAACGGGCTGGCCGGCCGCCGGCGAGATCGAGCAGGTCATGACAAGAAACCGCACCGATCCCGAAGAATTCACCCGCCCGCTGCGCCGCGTGCTGGTGGGGCTTCTGGTGCTGCTGCTGCTGGCGATCTTCACGCTGTGGCGCATCGACAGCCCGCGGGTCGAACGGTTCCGCGCCGCGCTGGTTGACCGCTTCGTGCCGTCCTTCGGCTGGGCCATGGCGCCCGTGACCTGGGCGCATGACGTGTTTTCCGACTTCCAGTCCTATGCGCGCCTTCTGGAGCAGAACCGCGAACTGCGCGAGGAACTGCGCCAGATGAAGGCGTGGAAAGAGGCCGCGCTGCAACTGGAACAAAAGAACGCGCGGCTTCTGGACCTTAATCAGGTGCGGCTGGACACCAAGCTGACCCATGTGACGGGCGTGGTTCTGGCTGACAGCGGCAGCCCCTTCCGCCAGTCGGTCCTGCTGAACGTCGGCGCCCGCGACGGCATCCGCGACGGCTGGGCGACGATGGACGGGATCGGGCTGGTGGGCCGAATTTCGGGCGTGGGCGAACGCACCAGCCGGGTGATCCTGCTGACCGATTCGAACAGCCGGGTGCCGGTGACGGTGCAGCCCTCGGGCCAGAAGGCGCTGCTGTCGGGTGACAACTCGGCCCTTCCGCCGCTGGATTTCCTTGAGGATCAGGACGAGGTGCGCCCCGGTGACCGGGTGGTCAGTTCGGGCGACGGCGGGGTCTTCCCGGCGGGTCTGCTGGTGGGTCAGGTGGTGCTGGGTACTGACAAGCGGCTGCGCGTGGCGCTGGCCGCCGATTATCAGCGGCTGGAATTCCTGCGCGTCCTGCGCAGCCATGAGCTTGAGCCGATCACCGGCGAAGGCGCGCTGGTGGCGCCTCCGCCGCTGCAGGGCCCGCCGATGCCTGCGCCGCAGACCCAGGCCGAAACCGGCGAGGGGGGCGGCAATGGTTGACGGCGCCACCCGCTCGGTCTGGCTGCACCGGCTTTTGTTCGTCGGGCTGGCGCTGTTTCTGCTGTTCGCGCGGCTTCTGCCCCTTGGCAGCGAGGCGGGTGATCTGCCCGGCCCCGACCTGCTGCTGTGCCTGATCTTTGCCTGGACGATGCGGCGGCCCGACTATCTGCCGGCCCTGCTGATTGCCGCGGTGGTGCTGCTGGAGGACATGATCCTGCTGCGCCCGCCCGGGCTGTGGACGGCGTTGGTCGTTGTGGCGTCGGAATTCATCCGGGGCCGCGTGGCGCTGACCCGCGAGCTGAGCTTCGGGGTCGAATGGCTTCTGGTCGCGGGGCTGATGGTGGGGCTTTTGCTGGCCTATCGCATGGTCTTCATGCTGGTTCTGCTGCCGCAGCCCAATTTCGGCTTTGCGCTGGTGCAGGTGATCTGGTCGGTTCTGTGCTATCCTCTGGTCGTGCTTTTGTCGCGCTATGTGCTTGACCTGCACAAGCCCGCCATGGGCGAGATCGACGCCTACGGGAGACGGATGTGAGACGGCCCGCCCGCGATACCGAAGCTTCGACCCGCCGCTTTACCCGGCGCGCGCTGTTCATGGGCGGCGCCATGGCGGCGATGGTGGCGGTTCTGGGCGCCCGCATGCGCTATCTGGGGGTGGAACAGGCCGACCAGTTCCGCCTGCTGGCCGAGGAAAACCGCGTCAACATCCGCCTGATCCCGCCGAACCGCGGGCTGATCCAGGACCGCAACGGCAAGCTGATCGCCGGAAACGAACAGAACTACCGCGTTGTCATCACGCGTGAGGATGCGGGCGATGTCGAGACGGTGCTGAACCGGCTGTCGCATATCATCCCGATGACGGCCGAGGACCGCGCCGATATCCTGAAGGAAGTGGCGCGCAACAGCCCCTTCGTGCCGATCACCGTGGCCGACCGGCTGGACTGGGAAACCTTCTCGGAAATCGCGGTCAACGGCCCCGCCCTGCCCGGCGTGACGCCCGAAGTGGGGCTGAGCCGCGTCTATCCGCGCGACCGCGACTTTGCCCATGTCGTGGGCTATGTCGGCCCGGTGTCGGAACGCGATCTGGAGGGGCTGGAAAACCCCGATCCCCTGCTGCGCATTCCGAAGTTCCAGATCGGCAAGATCGGCGTGGAACGCTGGATGGAAGACGTGCTGCGCGGCCATGCCGGCACCAAGCGGATCGAGGTCAACGCCGTCGGCCGCGTCATGCGTGAGATCGACCGGCAAGAGGGCGACCCCGGCGATGACATCCGCCTGACCATCGACGCCGATGTGCAGAACTTCGTGCAGGCCCGTCTGGGCGAGGAAAGCGCCGCCTGCGTGGTGATGGATGTGACGAACGGCGACATCATCGCCATCACCTCGGCCCCGTCGTTCGATCCGAACCTGTTCGTGCGTGGCATCAGTCAGGCCGACTATTCCTCGCTGATGGAACATGACCACCGGCCGCTGGCCAACAAGACCGTGCAGGGCGCCTATCCGCCCGGCTCCACCTTCAAGATGGTCACGGCGCTGGCGGCGCTGGAGGCGGGGGCGATCACGCCGGAAACCACCGTCCGATGCCCGGGGTATCTTGAGTTCGGCAACCGCCGTTTCCACTGCTGGAAGCGCGGCGGCCACGGCGGGGTGAACCTGGAACGCAGCCTGATGGAAAGCTGCGACGTGTATTACTACGACATCGCCCAGCGCGTCGGCATCGACAAGATCGCCGAGATGGGCCGCCGGCTGGGCCTTGGCATCCGCCATGACCTGCCGATGTCGGCCATCACCGAGGGCAACATGCCCGACAAGGCCTGGAAGATGGAACGCCACAAGCAGGAATGGCGGGTGGGCGACACGATCAACGCCTCGATCGGTCAGGGCTATGTGCTGGCCTCGCCCCTGCAACTGGCGGTGATGACAGCGCGGGTGGCCACGGGGATGGCCGTTCATCCGCGCCTGATCCGCAGCATCGACGGCAAGGAGGTCGAGGTCGCGCCGGCCGAGCCCTTGGGGCTGAGCGATGCGCAGCTGAAATCGGTGCGCCGCGGTATGTTTGCGGTGATGAACGGCAAGGCCGGCACCGCGCGCGGCAGCCGCATCGCCGATGAAACCATGCTGATGTGCGGCAAGACCGGCACCAGCCAGGTCCGCAACATCTCGGCCGCCGAGCGGGCCTCGGGCGTGGTGTCGAATGACCAGTTGCCGTGGAACCGGCGCGACCATGCGCTGTTCGTGGGCTATGCCCCGGCCGACAACCCGCGCTACGCGGTCTCTGTCGTGGTGGAACATGGCGGCGGCGGGTCGGCGGTGGCCGCGCCCATTGCCCGCGACGCCCTGCTGCGCGCCCTTTACGGTGAGATTCCGCCCCTGACCGCCTATCCGGCAGATCAGCGCGGGCGGATGGAAACCCTGCTGAAGGAACTGCCGCTGCGCCGCCCCGACGGCAGCCTTCCCGAAAGCTCGAAGGTCTGAGGCGGCGATGAGTTTCCTTGAATACCGCGTCAAGACCGCGCCGGCTGGCCTGTCCAAGGTGTTCTACGTCCACTGGGCGCTGGTTCTGGTGGTGACCGCCGTGGCGGCGATCGGCTGGCTGATGCTGTATTCCATCGCCGGCGGGAACATCGAAACCTGGTCCGAGCCGCAGATGAAGCGCTATGTGCTGGGGCTGGTGATGATGTTCGCCATCGCCTTCACGCCGATCTGGTTCTGGCGGTCGATGTCAGGGCTGGGCTATGGCATCGCCATGGTGCTGCTTCTGGTGGTGGAATTCTTCGGCACCGTCGGCATGGGCGCCCAGCGCTGGATCGACCTGGGTTTCATGCGCCTGCAGCCGTCCGAGCTGATGAAGGTCACGCTCGTGATGATGCTGGCGATGTATTACGACTGGCTGGATGACAAGAAGGTGTCGCGCCCGCTGTGGGTGCTGATCCCGGTGGTGCTGATCGTGGTGCCGACGGTGCTGGTTCTGATGCAGCCGAACCTTGGGACCTCGATCATGCTGATCGCGGCGGGGGGCGCGGTGATGTTCGCGGCCGGGGTCAGCCTGTGGTATTTCGCGGGCGTCCTGTCGCTGGTCGGGGGGGCGGTGACGGCGGTCTTCATGTCACGCGGCACGCCCTGGCAGTTGCTGCACGACTATCAGTATCGCCGGATCGACACCTTCCTTGATCCTTCGGCCGATCCCTTGGGCGCCGGCTACAACATCATTCAGGCCAAGATCGCGCTGGGTTCGGGCGGCTGGGCCGGCAAGGGCTTCATGCAGGGCACGCAAAGCCGGCTGAACTTCCTGCCCGAAAAGCACACCGACTTCATCTTTACCACGCTGGGGGAAGAGTTCGGCTTTGTCGGTGCCTTCTCGCTGCTGGTGCTCTACGCGCTGATCCTGGTGTTCCTGCTGGTTGCGGCCATGCAGAACAAGGACCGCTTCAGCCAGCTGGTCATCATCGGGGTGGCGGCCAACTTTTTTCTGTATCTGGCCGTCAACCTGTCGATGGTCATGGGCATGGCCCCGGTGGTGGGGGTGCCCTTGCCGCTGCTGAGCTATGGGGGGTCGGCCACGCTGATGATCATGATCTCATTCGGGCTGGTGCAAAGCGCCATCGTGCATCGGTTGCGCTGAATGGGGTTCTTTGCGCGTCACGGGCGGTTTCTGCTGGCACTGGCCATCGGGGCGGCGGTCTTTGCGGCGGCCCTGTTCCTGCCCGGCAGCCTGCAGATGCGGGGGCTTCTGGCCTTTGACAGCTTCGCGCTGGCCTACTTGGGCATGACGCTGGCCCACGCCCGCCACGCCTCGCCCGCGCTGTTGCGCCGCAAGGCCGAGACGGAAGACGAAGGCATCGTGGTGATCGTCCTGCTGGCCATCGGCGCGGTGGGGGCCAGCGTGGTGGCCATCTGGCTGATGCTGGCCGGCGGCGGGGCCGACCGGCCGGGCATGGTGCTGGCGCTGGCCGCGGTGCCCCTGGGTTGGGCGGTTGTGCATATGGTTGCGGCGTTTCACTATGCCCATCTGCACTATTCGCCCGATGCCGCCTGCCGGCTGGACTTTCCCGATCAGGTCACGCCGCAGATCTGGGATTTCTTCTACTTCGCCTATGTCATCGGCATGACGGCGCAGACCTCGGACGTGACGATTGCTTCGGTGCGGATGCGGCGGGCGGTGCTGGCGCACAGCGTGGCGTCATTCTTCTACAACACGGTTCTTCTTGCGCTTGCGGTGAATGCCGGGGCGCAGCTGGCGGGATAGGCAAAGATGGCAGTAACGGTTCTGATGGCCGCAGGCCCCGGTAATTGGGAGCGTTACGGCGCCCCCCTGCGGACGGCGCTTGCGCGTGCGGGCGTTGCCGCCGATCTGGTGCAGGACGCGCCGGCCGGGATGGTGGATTACATCGTCTATGCCCCCTCATCGCCCTTGCAGGACTTCACCCCCTATACCCGCTGCAAGGCGGTTCTCAGCCTGTGGGCGGGGGTTGAGCGGATTGTTGGCAACGCCACGCTGACCCAGCCCCTGTGCCGCATGGTGGACCCCGCGCTGACCGAGGGGATGGTGGAATGGGTGACCGGCCATGCCCTGCGCCATCACCTGGGACTGGACCGTTACAGCCAGAACCCCGGACATGTCTGGGACCCGACCTGCCCGCCCCTGGCGCGCGACCGCAAGGTGGCGATGCTGGGCATCGGCGCCTTGGGCGAGGCCTGTGCGCGGATGCTGCAGACCCTGCGCTTCACCGTCGCGGGGTGGAGCCGCAGCCCCAAGTCCTTGCCCGGCATCCCCTGCCATCATGGGCCCGAGGGGCTGCGCGCGGCGCTGGCCGATGCCGACATCGTTGTCACCCTGCTGCCCCGCACCCCCGAGACCGAGAATATCCTGAACGCCGAAACCTTCGGCTGGATGAAGCCCGGCGCGGTGATCCTGAACCCGGGCCGGGGCGCGCTGATTGACGATGAGGCGTTGCTTCAGGCGCTGCGGACGGGTCAGGTGGGGCACGCCACGCTGGATGTGTTCCGGGTCGAGCCGCTGCCCGCTGGCCACCCGTTCTGGGATCATCCGCAGGTCACCGTCACGCCCCATATCGCCGCCGATACCCGGCCTGACACCTCATCCGAGGTGATCGCCGAGAATATCCGGCGCGGTGAGGCCGGAGAGCCGTTCATCAATCAGGTGGACCGGACGCGCGGCTATTGACGGCGCGGCTGCCCCGGCTTCAGACCCAGTTGCCCTCGAAATCTGCGGGCACCAGCACGTTGTCGCGGCTGAATTCGGCGGCCTTCTGCACACCGCACAGCGCCATGGTGATATCCATTTCCTTGTGGATGACCTCCAGCGCCTTTGTCACGCCGGCCTGCCCCATCGCGCCAAGGCCGTAGATGTAGCTGCGGCCGATGAAGGTGCTTTTCGCGCCCAGCGCCAGCGCCTTCAGCACGTCCTGACCCGAGCGGATGCCGCCGTCCATGAACACCTCGGTCTGGTCGCCCACCGCGCGCACGATCGAGGGCAGCATGCGGATCGACGACAGCGCGCCGTCCAGCTGCCGGCCGCCGTGGTTCGACACCACGATGGCATCGGCGCCCACATCCATCGCCATCCTTGCATCGTCGGCGTCAAGGATGCCTTTCAGGATCAGCTTGCCGCCCCAGCGGTCGCGGATGCGGCGGACCTTGGACCAGTCCAGCTTGGGGTCGAACTGCTCATTCGCCCAGGCGGTCAGGTCGGCCAGGCTGTTCACGTTCTTCACATGACCGACGATGTTGCGGAAACTGCGGCGCGGCGTGGTGGCCATGCCCAGGGACCATGCCGGCTTGGTCATGAAGTTCAGGATGTTCGGCAGCGTCAGCTTGGGCGGTGAGGACAGGCCGTTCTTCACATCCTTGTGGCGCTGACCCAGAATCTGCAAATCCAGCGTCAGCACCAGCGCCGAGCATTTCGCCGCGCGGGCGCGTTCGATGATGGAATCGACGAAATCTTCATCCCGCATGACGTAAAGCTGGAACCAGAAGGGCACCGGGCTGGCCGCCGCGACGTCCTCGATCGAGCAGATCGACATGGTGGACAGGGTGAAGGGCACGCCAAAGGCGGCGGCGGCGCGGGCGGCCTTGATCTCACCATCGGGGTTCTGCATGCCGCAGGAACCGACCGGCGCCAGCGCCACCGGCATCGCCACCTTTTCGCCGATCATGGTGGTTTCGGTGCTGCGCCCCGTCAGATCGCGGGCGACGCGCTGACGCAGCCGGATCTGGCTGAAATCCGAGACGTTGTCGCGAAAGGTCTGTTCGGTGTAGCTGCCGCTTTCGCAGTAATCGAAGAACATGCGCGGGGTGCGCTTTTCGTAAAGGCGCTTCAGGTCTTCGACAGTGGTAATGACGGCCATGGCGGGCTCCGGAATATTGGTTATTTATTCTTACCAATATCCGCCATTCGCCGCAAGGGGCGTTCGACGGGCGCGGAATGCCAAAGGCCCGCGGGTTGCGCCGCGGGCCTTGCAACGGAAAGGTCGGAAAAGGTCAGGCCGAATGCGCACCGGCCGCCAGCGCGGCGACGAAGGACAGAACCTCATCCGCCGGTTTGCCCGAGGCGATTTCCTTGACGATGGCAGAGCCCACCACGCAGCCATCGGCCACGCCGGCGATGGTGCGGGCGCCCTCGGGCGTCGAGATGCCGAAGCCCACAATGACCGGCAGGTCGGTGGACCGTTTGATCCGCGCCACCTCGGGGCCGACATCGCCCGCCTGCGCGGCGGCCGAACCGGTGATGCCGGTGATCGAGACGTAATAGACAAAGCCCGAGGTGTTCTGCAGAACCTTGGGCAGCCGTTTGTCATCGGTGGTGGGCGTGGCCAGCCGGATGAAGTTCATGCCGGCGGCCTGCGCGGGCAGGCAAAGCTCATCATCCTCTTCCGGCGGCAGATCGACGATGATCAGCCCGTCGATCCCGGCCGCGGTCGCTTCCTTCAGAAAGCGGTCCACTCCGCGTGAATAGATCGGGTTGTAATAGCCCATCAGCACGATGGGGGTCTTCTGGTCGCCCGCCCGGAAGTCGCGCACCATCTGCAGCGTCTGGTCAACGGTCATGCCTGCTTCCAGTGCCCGTTGGCCAGCGGCCTGGATGGTCGGTCCGTCGGCCATCGGATCGGTGAAGGGCAGGCCCAGTTCGATCACATCGACCCCGGCGGCCGGCAGCCCCTTCATCACCGCAAGGGCGCGCGGCAAATCGGGATCACCCGCCATGATATAGGCGACGAAGGCTTTCTTTCCTTCGGCCTTCAGCCTGGCGAAAGTGTCGTCGATCCGAGTCATGGCCGCCCCCTTGCTTGCCCGACCGGGTTTGCACGGCCCCTGCGGGAAAATCAATGGGGCGCGGGCGTTCAGCCCTGCCGCCAGGGGGCCGAGATCATCCAGTGTGTGCCGAACCGGTCCTTCAGCATGCCGAAGCCGTCCGACCAGAAGGTCGGCTGATAGTCCATGATCACCGAACCGCCCTCGGCCAGCGCGGCAAAGATGCGGCGGGCCTCGGCATCGGTCGGCGCGATATGGCTGATGGTCACGGCCGCCTGCGGATCGCCCGCATGGCCCGGCGGAAAGTCGGACGCCAGCAGCATCCTTCCGCCCGCGTGCAGCGTGGAATGCATCACCAGACCCGACGCCTTCATCTCATCGCTGGCATCGGGGGCGGCGTCATAGCCCATGACCTCAAGCGTGCCGCCGAAGATCGTCTGATAGGCCGCCATCGCCGCGCGGCAGTTGCCCTGAAAGTGGATGTAGGGATCAAAACTCATGGTGCCCTCATGGTTAAGGGGTTCAGACTATGGCGCCGGCGCGAGTCGCGGAACCTTGATCCTGCACGGCCGGCAGCCTATAGCCGGGCCGTCGCCACAGGAGGTCAGCATGGGTTTCAGGATGGGTATCGTCGGGCTGCCGAATGTGGGCAAGTCCACCCTCTTCAACGCGCTGACCCGGACGGCGGCGGCGCAGGCCGCCAACTTCCCCTTCTGCACCATCGAACCCAACGTGGGTGAGGTTGCGGTGCCCGACGCGCGGCTGGACAAACTGGCCGCCATCGCCGGATCGAAGCAGATCATCCCGACGCGGATGACCTTCGTCGATATCGCGGGCCTTGTGCGCGGCGCCTCGAAGGGTGAGGGGCTGGGCAACCAGTTCCTGGCCAATATCCGCGAATGCGACGCCATCGCCCATGTGCTGCGCTGTTTTGAAGACGGCGACATCACCCATGTCGAAGGCCGGATCGACCCTGTCGCCGACGCCGAAACCATCGAGACCGAGCTTATGCTGGCCGATCTGGAATCGGTCGAGCGGCGCCTGACCAGCCTTGCCAAGAAGCTGCGCGGCGGCGATCAGGACACGCTGGATCAGGACCGGCTTTTGCGTGCAGCCCTTGCGGCACTGGAATCGGGCAAGCCTGCCCGCACGGTTGCCGTTGCGGCGGATGACCAGAAGCAATGGCGGATGCTGCAGCTTCTGACCGCAAAGCCGGTGCTTTACGTCTGCAACGTCGAAGAGGCCAGCGCCGCGAATGGCAACAGCCAGTCGGCCCGCGTGGCGGAAATGGCCAGGGCGCAGGGCGCTGCGACGGTGGTGATCTCGGCCCGGATCGAAGAGGAAATCTCGCAACTGGCCGATGATGAGGCCGCGATGTTCCTTGAGGAAATGGGCCTGCACGAAGCCGGGCTCGACCGGCTGATCCGCGCGGGGTACGAGCTTCTGGGCCTGCAGACCTATTTCACCGTCGGCCCGAAAGAAGCCCGCGCCTGGACGATAACCCGCGGCACACTGGCACCGCAGGCCGCCGGGGTGATTCACGGCGATTTCGAGAAGGGCTTCATCCGCGCCGAAACCATCGCCTATGACGACTATATCGCCGGCAACGGCGAAGCCGGGGCGAAAGAGGCCGGCAAGTTCCGCGTCGAAGGCAAGACCTATGAGGTGAAGGACGGCGACGTCCTGCATTTCCTGTTCAACGGCTGAGGCGCTTGGGGCCCTTACGGCGCTCTGGCACCGGTCGGGACAGACGGCACAGGCGCCGGGGTCAGTCCAGCGTCTTGCGGAACCGCGTCAGCGCCAGGATGGCGAGCACCGCTACGAACAGGGCCAAGGCGGCCAAATGCGGCGCCACCGCCTGCGGCTCGGCCCCTTTCAGCATGATCGACCGGATCAGCCGCAGGAAATGGGTCAGCGGCAGCGCCTCGCCCAGAACCTGCGCCCAGCCGGGCATGCCGCGAAACGGAAACATGAAGCCCGACAGCAGAAGCGACGGCAGAAAATAGAAGAATGTCAGCTGCATCGCCTGCATCTGGGTGCGCGCCAGAGTTGAGATCAGATAGCCTAGGATGACAAGCGCCAGGATGAACAGCCCGACGCCCGCCAGCAGCAGGGTCAGGCTGCCCTCAAACGGCACGCCGAAGACCAGTTTCGCCACCGACAGGACCACCGCCACCTGAACCGCGCCCACGGCGAAATAGGGCAGCACCTTTCCCAGCATCACCTCTGGCGGGGTGACCGGCATGGCCAGAAGGTTTTCCATCGTCCCGCGCTCGATCTCACGGGTCAGCGCCATCGAAGTCATCATCACCATGGTCATCTGCAGGATGACGCCCAAGAGACCCGGAACGATGTTGAACTGGGTGATGCCTTCGGGGTTGTAGCGCCGGTGGACCACCACCGAAAGCTGACTGCCGGCGCGGCCCGCCGTCTCGGCCTCGGCGCCGGTTTCGCGCAGCAGCGCATCGGCCGCCACCGTGCCAAGGGTCGAAATCGCGCCCGAAGCGACCGAGGGATCGGTGGCATCGGCCTCGATCAGGATCTGCGGATGATCGCCGCGCAGCACCCGGTGGCCGAAATCTGACGGCACGGTCACGACAAAGCTGACATCGCCGCGCGTGATCAGCAACTCGGCCTCGGTCGCGGTGATGCCGACATGGGTGAAACGGTAATAGCCTGTGGTTTCCAGCGCGCTGACCATCGCGCGGGTAAAGCGGTCCTGCGCCGGGGCAACCAGCGCGGCCGGCAGGCCCTTGGGATCGTTGTTGATGGCGAAGCCGAACAGCATCAGCTGCATCAGCGGAACGCCGATCATCATGGCAAAGGTCAGCCGGTCGCGGCGCATCTGGATCACCTCCTTGGTGATCAGCGCGCGCAGCCGGCGGAACGAGAAAAGGCGGTTCGGCCCCGTCATGCCGCGTTGTCCCGCGCGGCGCCCATCAGCTGGATGAAGACATCCTCCAGACTGGGGGCAGCGTCATGCATGCGGGTTTCGGTCTGCCCGGCTACCTGGGATGCCGAGCGGGCCAGCTCCGCACCATCGCGGCCGATGACATGCAGCGTATTGCCATAGGCCGCCACCTGATCCACCCCCGGCATGCCACGCAGAAGCCGCGCGGCCTCGGCCACGGCCGGGCCTTCAAGGACGATGGTCGAAAGCCCGGCATCGCGCACCATCTCGGGCACGGTGCCGCTGGCGATCAGCTTGCCATAGGCGATGTAGTTGATCTTGTGGCATCTTTCCGCCTCGTCCATGTAATGGGTCGAAACAAGAACGGTCAGCCCCGCGGCAGCAAGCTGATGGATTTCATCCCAGAACTCACGCCGGGCCTTGGGGTCAACGCCTGCGGTGGGCTCGTCCAGCATCAACAGGCGCGGGCGGTGCATGATGCAGGCCGCCAGCGCCAGCCGCTGCTTCCAGCCCCCCGAAAGCGCGCCGGCAAGCTGCCCCTTGCGTGAGGTCAGTCCCAGATCGGCCAGCGTATCGGCAACCGCCCTGCGCGCCGGGGGAAGCCCGTAAAGACCGGCAACGAAGTTGAGGTTCTCCTCGATCGTCAGGTCTTCGTAGAAGGAAAAGCGCTGGGTCATATAGCCGACCTCGCGCTTGATGGCCGCGCCGTCGCGGCGGATGTCATGGCCCAGAACCCGGCCCTCTCCGCCATCGGGCGTCAGAAGGCCGCACATCAGCCGGATCGTCGTGGTCTTGCCGGAACCGTTGGGGCCCAGAAATCCGGCAATCTCTCCGGTGCGGACCTGCATCGAGACGTGGTCCACCACGGTCCGGCCGCCAAAACGCTTGACCAGATTCCGGACGTCGATGGCGGGGGCGTCGGTCATCCGCCTGCCCCTGCAAGATCGGCATCGACAATCTGGCCGGGCTTCAGGGCGGACCCTTCGGCGGGCGCGGCCTCGATCAGATAGACCAGTTTCTGCCGGCTTCCGACCGAATAGATCACCGGCGGGGTGAATTCCGGCCCGTCGGCGATGTAGGTGACCCTGGCGGCAAGACCGGCCGGGCAGCCATCGCAGCGGATATCCAGCAAGGTGCCGACCGAGACGCGGGCCAGCGCCTCTTCCGGCAGATAAAGCCGCAGGCGGACGGCATTGTCGGGCAGAAGGGTCAGGATGGGCTGACCGGCCACCGCGATTTCACCCGTCCGGCGCAGGACATCGGTAACCACCCCGGCGACCGGCGCAGCGATATCGCGGTTGCCAAGCTGCCAGCGCGCATGATCGCGCGCGGCGGTCGCCTCACCCAGGGCCGCTTCGGCGGCAGCAATCTCATTCGCACGCGCGGGCAGGCGGGCAACGGCCAGGTTCGCCTCGATCTCGGCCACGCGGGCATGGGCAACTTCGGCCGCCGTTGCGGCATCATCGCGCTGGGTTTCGGTGGCGACACCGCGGGCCGCCAGCCCGATCAGCCGGTCGGCAACGCGCCCGGCCTCACCCGCCTGCGCCCGGGCCGAGGCAAGGGCGGCCTCGATCACACGGATTTCTTCGGGCCGCTTGCCCTGCCGCAGGTTGGCAAGCTGGCTTTCCGCGCGGGACAGCGCCGCTTCGGCCTGGGCCAGCGCGATCTCGGAATCGCGCTTTTCCAGTTCGGCCAGCACGGCGCCCGTCGCGACACGATCCCCCGACCGGACCGGCAGGTCCACGATCTGCGCCGTGGCAACCGAGGCGATCTGGACGTATTCGCCTTCGACATAGCCGGTCGCCAGCGGCATGGGCGGAGCGCAGCCGGCGAAAAGCGCCGAAACCAAAGGAAGAAAGCAAAGGTCCATCAGCCCTGTCCTTCGCGGTCAAGCATGGCGTCCAGATTGGAAAGGATGCGCCGGGTGATCTGGTCAATCTCGGCCGGTCCGATGCCGGCCCAGCCCATGCGGCGGGTGACGATGGCCTGCCCGATCCGGAAATACATCAGCTGGCCGATCAACGAAAAAACCGCGAGGCGCACGGTTTCGCTTTCGGGTTCGGTTGCCGTGGCCTGCCCCCAGAGGCCGCACAGCCTGCGATGCACCGGTTCGGCAAAGCTGCTGTAGGCGGCGTCAACGCCCGGCCCGCCTTCGGCCAGTTCGCGCAGCATGAAGGGCACGATCTCACTGGCGCCCGGACCGCTCAGCAGGAACCGCACCACGTTCCGCACGATCAGCTTCAGTTCTTCGCGCGCGACCTGCGGGTCGTTGGCGGGCGGGCCGCCTGCCTGCCCGATGGCGCCCACCATGCGTTGCCCGAACTCTTCGGCGCAGGCCAGACGCAGACCGTCCTTTCCGCCGAAATGATAGGCGATGGCGGCGATGTTCGCCCCCGCCTCCTGCGCCAGCGACCGGACCGAGGTTGCCGCGTATCCCTGCCGGCCGAACAACCGGATGCCCGCCGCAATCAGCGCCTGACGGGTTCCTTCGGGGGGCATGGGGGGTGGGGGTTTCATGTGTCCATATTAAACAAACGTTTGATTTAATCAAGCTCAAAGGCGCTGCCGCAGGCAAAGTGGCGCGAGTGGTCGGGAAATGACCCGCCATCAGGCGGACCAGATCAGCAACAGCGGCCGGTTGCGTTCCCGCCGATCCAGACCGGACTTCTGGCCCCGCAGGGCATCGGCAAGAAGCCTGCCCCACCGACAAAGACGCGCTGAAAGCCGCCCCGACAAGTTGGCGGCCGCGAAGACGCATCGCGCTGCGTCTTTGATTGTCCGAAAGAGGGTTTCCCGCTGTGGCAGGGCAATGTGACGCCTTGCCGAAGCGCAGGATGTCGGGAACCCTTCCGGCCCGGATTTCGGTTTCCGTTGCCAGACATACCCTGCCGATGCGGCTCCGGCCAACCGGGGCGCTTCGGTCAGGCGCCATCTGTCATGAAACCTTCACTGGATGCCGCCAAATAATTCCGTTAATCGGGAAATATGGAACAGAATCGCGCCGCCCATGCCTTTGCAACCCTCGGCCATCCCGGCCGGCTGGCGGTCTTCCGCCTGCTGATGCGCTTTGCCCCGCAAGGCGTGCGCCCGACCGAGATCGCCGAGGCGCTTGGCCTGAAACAGAACACTCTCTCGCACCATCTGGCGGACCTGACCGCCTCGGGCCTTGTCAGCGTCACCCGGGCCGGCCGTTCGCTCTACTACGCGGTCGATCTCGACGCGACCGAGGGGCTGATCGGCTACCTCGCCCTTGATGTCGGCCGGGCGCGGCCTGATCTGGTTGCCCCCCTGCTTTCCGTTCAAAAGGACGCCGCGCAAATGACCACCCCCCATCGTGACACAGGTTTCGATGTGCTTTTCATCTGCTCGGGCAACTCGGCCCGTTCGATTTTTGCCGAGGCGCTTCTGCGCGATCTGGGCAAGGGCAGGTTTCAGGCCTTCTCGGCCGGAACCCGCCCCAATACCGAACTGAACCCCTTCGCGCTGGAGATCCTGCAGCGCAACGGCCACGACACGTCCTCCCTGCGGTCAAAACACGTCTCCGAATTCCAGCAGCCCGGCAGCGCCCCGATGGATCTCGTCTTCACCGTCTGCGACACGGCCGCGGCCGAGGAATGCCCGCCCTGGCCCGGTCAGCCGATCACCGGCCACTGGGGCCTGCCCGATCCGGTGAAAGCGACGGGGACCGACGCGGAAAAGGCACTGGTCTTCGCCCAGACCTATGCCGCCCTGCGCCGCCGGATCATGGCATTTGTCGAACTGCCGTTCGCGTCGCTGAACCGCCTGTCCCTGCAATCCCGCGTCGATGCCATCGGCGCCGACGCGCAAGCAAAGTCCTGAACGCCATGACCCGTATTGCCCTGAACGGCCTTGGCCGCATCGGAAAGCTTGTCCTGCGCGACCTGATCGACACCGGCGCGGGGGGCGAGATTGTCCTTCTGAACGACCCCGCCGGCGACGCCGAGCAGCACGCCCTGCTGATGGAGTTCGACTCGGTCCATGGCCGCTGGCGCACACCGGTCGCGGCAGCCGATGGCGCGCTGGTCCTGAACGGCCGGACCCTCCGACTGACGCATGAGAAGTCCATCGAGGCGCTGCCGTTGGCCGAACTCGGCGTCGATCTGGTCATCGACTGCACCGGCGTCTTCAAGACCGCCGCCAAGGTCGCGCCCTATTACGCTGCCGGAGTGAAGAAGGCCGTCGTCTCGGCTCCGGTCAAGGACGGCGGGGCGCTGAACCTGGTTTATGGCGTGAACCATCACCTTTATGACGGCTCGCAGGCGCTGGTCACGGCGGCTTCCTGCACCACGAACTGCCTCGCCCCGGTGGTGAAGGTGATTCACGAGGCGCTCGGCGTCCGCCATGGCGCGATCACGACCATCCATGACGTGACCAACACCCAGACCATCGTGGACCGGCCCGCCAAGGACATGCGCCGCGCACGGTCGGCGCTGATGAACCTTATCCCCACCAGCACCGGATCGGCCACGGCGATCACCCTGATCTATCCCGAACTGAAGGGCCGCCTGAACGGCCACGCCGTGCGGGTGCCGCTGCTGAACGCCTCGCTGACCGATTGCGTGTTCGAGGTCGAACGCCCCACGACGGCCGAAGAGGTCAACGCCCTCTTCGCTGCCGCGGCCGAAGGCCCCCTGAAAGGCATCCTCGGGTTTGAGACCCGGCCTCTGGTGTCCTGCGACTTCACCAACGACCCGCGGTCCTCCATCATCGACGGCCCCTCGACCATGGTGATCAACGGCACGCAGGTGAAGATCTACGCCTGGTATGACAATGAATGGGGCTATGCCTGCCGGCTTGCCGATATCGCGCGGATGGTAGCGCAAAGCCTCTGATCCCTTCATCTGTCTGAAAATATCCTCTGGGGGTCCGGGGGGCGAAGCGCCCCCGGTCCGCCGCCAGCCGAAGGCGACCCCGATGACCCTGCCCAACCCCTTGCGAGCCTATGGCGCCGTCACGGCAGCCTACTGGGCCTTCATGCTGTCCGACGGGGCGCTGCGGATGCTGGTGCTTCTGCAGTTCAACGCGCTCGGCTTCACGCCGGTGCAGCTGGCATGGCTGTTCCTGCTTTATGAGGTCGCGGGCATCGTCACCAACCTTGCGGCTGGCTGGCTGGCCGCCCGCTTTGGGCTGGCGGCAACGCTTTACGGCGGCCTTGCCCTGCAGATCGGGGCGCTGGTGGCGCTGGCGCAGCTTGATCCGGGCTGGGGCATCGCGGCCTCGGTCGCTTTCGTGATGGCGGTGCAGGGCGTCTCGGGTGTCGCCAAGGATCTGGCCAAGATGTCCTCGAAATCGGCTGTCAAGCTGCTGGCGCCCAAGGAAGACGGCGGCCTCTTCCGCTGGGTGGCGGCGCTGACCGGGTCGAAGAACGCCGTGAAGGGTCTGGGCTTCTTTCTGGGCGCGGCGCTGCTGGCGCTGGCCGGGTTCAGGGCGGCGGTCTGGGGCATGGCGGGGGTGTTGGCGGTGATCCTGCTGGCGGTCGTCCTGTTCCTGCCCGCCGGTCTGCCCGGGCGGATGAAATCCGACGAAAGCTGGGGCGGCTGGCGGTCGAAGGACCCGCGCGTGAACCGACTTTCCTTGGCCCGCATGTTCCTGTTCGGCGCCCGCGACGTGTGGTTCGTCGTCGGCATCCCGGTCTATTTTCAGTCGGTCCTGTCCGACGGCACAGCCGAGGGCCGACGCGAGGCCTTCTTTCTGATCGGCGGCTTCCTGGCCTTGTGGATCATCGCCTATGGCGCGGTGCAGGGCTTCGCCCCCCGCATCCTCGGATCACGGGTCCTGTCCGAAGCCACGATCACCTCAAAGGCGGTCTTCTGGTCCGGGCTGCTGGTGCCTATTCCGTTCCTCCTGGCGGGGGCGGCCTGGGCGGCGGGCGAACCCGCGTTCTGGCTGACGGTGACGCTGACGCTTGGTCTTCTCGTCTTCGGCTTCATCTTCGCCATCAACTCTTCGGTCCATTCCTATCTGATCCTCGCCTTCGGCTCGGCCGAGCGGATCACCCGCGACGTGGGGTTCTACTACATGGCCAACGCCGCGGGACGGCTGATCGGCACGCTTCTGTCCGGTCTCAGCTACCAGATCGGCGGCCTGCCCCTGTGCCTTGCCACTGCTGGCATCATGGCGCTGGCCAGCTGGCTTGCCGCGCGCGGGCTGGGTTCGGCCTGATCGACCCGGGCCGCCGGCTTGCTGACCCGAGCGCCCGGCCTGATCGCCTGCATTTTCAAGTCAGCAGAGACTGCAGGTCTCATGTCCGGCGAAAATCATGCCACAACGAGCCGGGCGCAAAGCTGATCAGAGCAGTGAATTACGAGGTGGCGGAGGGAATGGGTCTGCCGTCGAACCTGCTCTGGTTCTGCATCAGTCCGCGCCTTGGTTCGCCGAAAGTCCGCGCGCAAGTTCTTCGGCGAACGCGACCGGGTTTGCCCGATAGGCCGCGAGGAACTCGGCCGGGGCCTCGGTTTCGGCGTCATGCCTTGCGGACCAATCGATCAGCGCAAGGAATGTCGGGCAAAGGTCCACGCCTTTGGACGAAAGGGCGTAATACACCTGATTGCCGCGCACCGGATCCCGGCGCCTGCACAGAATGCCCGCGGCTTCGAGTGATTTGAGCCTGTCCGAAAGGATATTCGTCGCGGGCGCTTCCTCGAGCAGAAACTCGCGGAAGTAATGTTTGTCCTTGAACATGAGGTCGCGCAGCAGGACGAGCGTCCACGGGTCCCCAAGAATGCCCGAAGCGTAGCGGACAGGGCAGCCTTTCCAATTCTTCTTCGGTCGCATCCTGGCCTGCTTTGTCCACTTGCCTTTGGCCCGCCATAGGCAACATACTTGCAAAAAACAAGGTAGAATCACTTGGCACCCACCATCACCCCGCTCTTCGTCGCCCTGTTCCTTTTCTTTCAGGTCGTCATCACGAACGTCGTGGGCTATCGCCGGCTAAAGACGGATATCCACTTTCTTGACGGCGGCGACATCACGCTGACACGCCGGATGCGGGCACATGGCAATTTTACCGAGACGGTGCCCATGACCCTTATCGGCATGCTGACCGCCGAAATGACGGGCGCCCCCGCGCTGCTTCTCTGGGCAGGCGGCGCGCTCCTGCTTGTGGGCAGGGGCTGGCACTACTGGGTGATCCTGCAGCAAGGCTGGGGGAACGGCCGTGCCCTGTCGATGGTTCTGACCTTCGCTGCGATGCTGCTTTTCGCAGGCGCAATCCTGTGGAACCTTGCCTGACCGCAACGGGTCAGGTGCAAGAACGTTCCTTCCCGGGGCCAAGCCCAGGGCCGGCCTTCGCCCGGCCATAACAGCACGTCCGCAGGAGGTGAGGGAATTCCGATCTCGGTGGCAAAAGGATGATGGCAGAGTGGAAGGGTCTGCTGTCGAACCTTCTCCACTTCCAAACCGTGCCATTTCCGCCAACTACTGAATGACCACTTCGCCCCCAGCGGGCACAGAACTGGAGAAGACCGACCTGTTCGAACCAGAGCGGGTCCCATTTACACGTTCCTTACGCGATCCGGCTCCTTCTCGAATGGAGCCTTTACGCAGCCCTGCAGCAGTGTCCAGCACAGCAACTCAGGGAGCCTTGCCATGCTCGACCTTCTCTACATTGTCCTCGGCCTCGCAGTTCTCGTGGCCTTTGCGTTCGGCGTCCGTGTCGCCGAACGGCTCTGAGGCAGCGCCATGTTTGATCTGTTCCTGGGGCTCGCCGTCGCAGCGGGCCTGTTTGTCTATCTCGGTGCAGCGTTGCTGCGGCCGGATCGTTTCTAAGGGCGCCGCATCATGTTTTTGCTCACTTATCTTCTGTACTTCGCCGCGCTTGTCAGTCTGGCTTGGATGCTCGCGGCGTGGATGGTGCGCGTCTATGAAGGGAACCTTCCTGCAGCGCTTCTGCGGACAGAAGCTGCGCTGTTGCGCCTCGGCGGGGCCGCGCCCGACAGAGGCATGGGCTGGGGCGGCTATGCGCTGGCGGTGCTGGCGTTCAACGCGGTGGGATTCGTCCTCCTGTATATGCTGCTCCGGTTGCAGGGCGCCCTGCCCCTGAACCCCGACGGCATCGGCGGCATGGCGCCCGACCTTGCCTTCAACACCGCCGTCAGCTTTGTCACCAACACCAACTGGCAGGCCTATTCGGGTGAGGCGCAACTGAGCTACCTGTCCCAGATGGCCGGGCTGACGGTGCAGAACTTTGTCAGCGCCGGCACGGGGATGGCGGTGGCCGTGGCCGTGATCCGCGGCTTTGCTGCGGCCAAGGGCGCGACGATCGGCAATTTCTGGGTTGATCTGACCCGGTCGGTCCTGTGGATTCTGCTGCCCCTCTCCATCGTGCTCGCGCTGTTTCTGGCGGCGCAGGGCGTGCCGCAGACGCTGCAGGGCGCCGTTGTGGCCACAGGGGTCGAGGGACAAGAGCAGACCATCGCCCGCGGTCCCGCTGCCGCGCAGATCGCCATCAAGCAGTTGGGCACCAACGGCGGCGGCTTCTTCGGCGTGAACTCGGCCCATCCGTTCGAGAACCCGACGATTGCGTCGAACATGGCGCAGTCGCTGGCGATCCTTTTGATCCCGGTGGCGTTCTGCTTTCTTTTCGGTCGAATGGCCGGCGACCGGCGTCAGGGCCGGGCGATCTTTGCCGCGATGGCGGTGATGTTCGTCGCGGGGCTGGCGGTGATCCATACCTACGAAGCGATGGGCAACCCCGCCCTTGGCCTTGGCGCGAACATGGAGGGGAAAGAGCAGCGCTTCGGTGCGATGCTTTCGGCACTCTGGGCGGCTTCGACGACTGCTGCATCCAATGGTTCGGTCAATGCGATGCATGACAGTTTCATGCCGCTCTCGGGCCTTGTGATGCTGGTCAGCATGCAGATCGGCGAGGTGATCTTTGGCGGCGTCGGTGCGGGGCTGTATGGCATGCTGCTTTACGTCGTCCTCGCCGTCTTCCTGGCCGGGCTGATGGTGGGCCGCACGCCGGAATACCTTGGCCGCAAGATCGAGGGGCGCGAGGTGACGCTGGCCGTCCTGGCCTTCCTGTCGATGCCCCTTGGCATCCTTGTGGGCGGGGCGATTGCCGCCACCGTTCCGCAGGCGCTGGCCGCCGTGCAGGACGCAGGCCCCCACGGGATGAGCGAGATCCTCTACGCCTATTCCAGCGCCACGGGGAACAACGGCTCGGCCTTCGGCGGCTGGGGCGCGGCGCTGCCCTGGCACACCACCGCTCTTGGCCTGATCATGCTTCTGGGCCGCTATGCGATCATCATCCCGATGCTGGCGATTGCCGGCTCGATGATCCGCAAGCCGCAGGCGCCGGTGACCTCGGGCACCTTCCCGACCCACGGACCGCTGTTCGTGACGCTGCTGATCCTGACCGTGCTGATCCTTGGCGCGCTGACCTTCTTCCCCGTCCTCGCCCTTGGCCCCGTCGCGGAAGAAACCGCGCGGCTGGCCGGGCAGAGCTTCTGAGGCATCCGATGTCGAAACATGAAAAACCGGCCGACATGAGCGGCCTTTACCCCGCCGCGATCCGGGCAAGCGTCACCAAGCTTGCCCCCCGCAGCCTGTGGCGCAACCCGGTGATGTTCGTGACCGGCGTCGTCGCGGCGCTGACCACCGTTCTGGGGCTGCGCGACCTGCTGACCGGGGTTCCGGGCGCGGGAACCAGCCTGCATATCGCGGCTTGGCTGTGGCTTTGCGTCCTGTTCGCCAACTTCGCCGAGGCCCTGGCCGAAGGGCGCGGCAAGGCGCGCGCCGATACGCTTCGGGCGACCAAGTCGGAAACCCGCGTCCGGGTGCTGGCCGCCGCCGGGGACGAACCGGCCACGGGGACCGAAACGCTTTCCACCGCGCTGCGCTCGGGCCAGTTCGTCCATGTCGCGGCGGGTGAGATCATCCCGGCCGATGGCGAGGCGGTGCGTGGCGTGGCCTCGGTCAACGAAAGCGCCATCACGGGGGAAAGCGCCCCGGTGATCCGCGAGGCGGGGGGCGACCGTTCCAGCGTCACCGGCAGCACCACGGTCGTTTCCGACTGGCTGGTGATCCGTGTCACGGCGGAACCGGGAAAAAGCTTCCTTGACCGGATGATCGCGCTGGTCGAAGGGGCCGAGCGGCAGAAGACCCCGAATGAAATCGCGCTGAACATCCTTCTGGTCGGGCTGACGCTGATCTTCCTGTTCGTCGTGGTCACCCTGCCCGCCTTCGCCAGCTATTCGGGCACCGCCATTCCGGTGATCGTGCTGGGGGCGCTGTTCGTGACGCTTATTCCCACCACCATCGGCGGCCTTCTTTCGGCCATCGGCATCGCCGGGATGGACCGGTTGGTGAAGGCCAATGTCATCGCCAAATCCGGCCGCGCGGTTGAGGCGGCGGGGGATGTGGACACGCTGCTGCTCGACAAGACCGGGACGATCACCTTCGGCAACCGGATGGCCGATGCGCTGATACCGGCGCCGGGGGTGGACATGGCCCGGCTGGCCGAGGCGGCGGCGCTGGCCTCGCTGGCGGATGAGACGCCCGAAGGCAAGTCGATCGTCGAGAAGGCGCGCGACGTGCTTGGGGCCGTGCCTGCGATGCCCAAGGGTGCCGAGGCCGTGGCGTTTACAGCGCAGACGCGGCTTTCGGGGCTCGACGCTGACGGCCGGTCGTTCCGAAAGGGTGCGACGGATGCGGTGATCCGGCTGACCGGCAAGACCCCGCCGCAGGCGCTGGCGGCGCATGTGGATGCCATCGCACGGTCGGGCGGCACGCCCCTCTTGGTGGCCGAAGGGACCGAGATCCTCGGTGCCGTCCACCTCAAGGATATCGTGAAACCCGGCGTGCGCGAGCGCTTCGCGGAACTCCGCGCCATGGGCATCCGCACGGTGATGATCACGGGCGACAACCCCTTGACCGCCGCAGCCATCGCGGCCGAGGCGGGGGTGGACGATTTCCTGGCCGAAGCCACGCCCGAGATGAAACTGGACCTCATCCGCCGCGAACAGGCGGGCGGGCGGCTGGTTGCCATGTGCGGCGACGGGTCGAACGACGCGCCGGCGCTGGCGCAGGCCGATGTCGGCGTGGCGATGAACGCCGGCACCCCGGCGGCCAAGGAGGCCGCGAACCTGATCGACCTCGACAGCGATCCGACCAAGCTGATCGAGGTGGTGCTGGTCGGCAAGCAACTGCTGATCAGCCGGGGGGCGCTGACCACATTCAGCATCGCCAATGACGTGGCCAAATACTTCGCCATCCTGCCCGCGATCTTCGTCGCGGCCTATCCCGGCCTTGGCGTGCTGAACATCATGGGCCTTGCCTCGCCCACTTCTGCCATCCTGTCGGCGGTGATCTTCAACGCGCTGATCCTTGTCGCACTGGTGCCGCTGGCGCTGCGCGGCGTTGCCTACCGGCCGTCCAGTGCGGCGGCGCTTCTGCGGCGCAACCTGGCTGTCTACGGGCTCGGCGGGCTGATCGTGCCTTTCGCCGGGATCAAGGCCATCGACCTGGCGCTTGTCGCCCTGAACCTTGCCTGAGCCCCCTCCCCATCCCTCCCCCACAAGGGGGGAGGGAGGCACCTTCTGACCACCGTGGAC
>JACZKR010000060.1 GCA_014859945.1 Paracoccaceae bacterium
TCCTTGAAATAGGTGCGCCGGTCGGGGTCGCGCAGGGTGGGGGCATCGGGGGCAAGCCCGTCAATCCTTTCGGTGATGATGTACTGGTGCTTCACCGGATGCAGCGGCACCGCGACGCCCGCCATCGCCCCCAGTTGCCGCGCCCACATGCCGCCACAGTTCACCACCTTGTCGCAGGCGATGCGGCCCTGATCGGTTTCGACATGGGTGATGCGGTTGCCGGCCATGACAAAACCGGTGACCTTCACGCCTTCGGCGATCCGCGCGCCGTGCATCCGCGCCCCTTTGGCCAGCGACTGCGTGATGTCCGAGGGGCTGGCCTGCCCGTCGGTCGGCAGCCAGCTGGCGCCGACCAGGTCGGACACATCCATCAGCGGCCACATCTGCCGCACCTCTTCGGGCGAGATCAGATGCATCTCCATCCCGAAGCTTTTCGCGGTGGTGGCAAGGCGGCGGAACTCGGTCCAGCGGTCGGGGTTGGTGGCCAGACGGAGGCAGCCCGTCATCTTCCAGCCGGTATCAAGGCCGGTCTCGGCGGCGAGGCCCTTGTAAAGCTCGACCGAGTATTTCAGCACCCGGGTGATCGAGGCCGAAGACCGCAGCTGCCCCACCAGCCCCGCCGCATGCCAGGTGCTGCCGCTGGTGATCTTTCCCTGTTCCAGCAGCAGGACATCGGCCTTGTGGTCGCGCGCCAGATGATAGGCGGTCGAACAGCCGATGATGCCGCCGCCGATGACGACGATCTGGGCCTGGGCGGGAAGGGTCATGGTCAGGGTGCCCCGTATCTTTGGGTGAAGCCGGCCAGCGCGGCGGCCAGCCGGTCAAGGTTTTCATGCGCATAGGCGCGGTAATCGGCGCCGGGGGCGGCAAGATGCAGGTCGGAAACCATGGCCCACATCGCCTCACGCAGAAGGCTTGCGCATTGCATGGCGTCGAAGGCGCGCCGGAAACCGGCTTCGGGCGGATGGCCAAGATAGGCCTGCAAGAGGACCGCCGTCTCGGCCCCGTCCATCCCGGCGTTGGATGCGGCGCCGGCAAGGTCGAACATCGCGGTGCCGAAGCCCGCATATTCATAATCGATCAGCCACAGCTTCTGCCCGTCATCCAGAAAATTCGCGGGCAGCAGGTCATGGTGGCCGAAGATGATGGGCAGGGGCACCTGCGCCGCCTCAAGCCGGGCCGACAGCGCAAGATAGCCGGGCAGGTCGGGCGCGAAGAGGCTGCCGCCGGCGGCGATGGTGCGGGCATAGTCGCGGATCACATGGAAGGGCCAGAAGATGAAGCCCGCGCCGCTGACATGCCCGGCCATCCGGCCGTGGAAGGCGCGCAGGAGATGCCCGACGCGGTCGGGGGCCGCGCGCAGATCGGCCGGCCCCCAGGTGCGCGAGGGGATGAAGGCCACCACGCTGACCCCGGGTGCGGCATATTCCACCGCCGGGCCGAAGCCTGTGGCATGGGCGGCGCGGGCCGTCATCACCTCACGCGCGCGCTCGACATGGTGGAAGGGGAAGTCGCGGCCGAAGCGCACCACATGGGCGCCGGCGGCATCGGTGACCTTCCAGCTTTCGTTGGACAGCCCGCCCTCCAGCGGCACGGCGGTAACCGGGCCGGTCCAGCAGGGCAGGGCAAGGATGTGGTCGGGCGCGCTCATGCCTCCTCCAGTCCCAGCCGCTGGCGCTGGGCGCGGGCGGCGGCGGCCAGCAGGCGGTCGGCGATGATGGCGATGAAGGCGATGGCCAGACCGGCCACCAACCCGTTGCCCGGATTGGCCTTGGTCAGCGCGATATAGACGTCCTGCCCCAGATCGCGGGTGCCGACCAGCGCGGTGATCACCAGCATCGACAGGGCGAACATGATGGTCTGGTTCACACCAAGAAGGATTTCGGGCAGGGCCAGACGCAGGCGGATGCGGGTCAGCAATTGCCACGGCGTGCAGCCCATGGCGCGGCCCGCCTCGACCAGCCGCGGATCGACGCCCTGCAGGCCCAGCACGGTATAGCGGATCACCGCCACCACGGCATAGGCGACGACCGCGATCATCGCGGTAAAGTCGCCCACCCGGAACAGCATCACCACCGGCATCAGATAGACGAACGAAGGCAGGGTCTGCAGCGTGTCGATCACCGTGCGCGTCACCGCCCAGGCCCGCTCACGCCCCGCCACGGCGATGCCCACCGGCAGGCCGATGGCCAGCGCGATCAGGGTCGAGATACCGCACAGGTAGACCGTGATCATCGCCTTTTCCCACTGGCCGGTGGCGGCGATCAGGAAGGTCAGTCCGGCGACCAGCGCGGCCAGCCGCCATCCCCCCAGCCGCCAGCCCAGAAAGCCCAGCAGCGCCACGGCGACCGCCCAGGGCATTTCCACCAGAAACCGCTTCACCGGCACCAGAAGCCACAGGAGGATAGTGTTCTTCACCGCCTCAAGCGTGTCGAAGAAGGTGACGTTGATCCATTCGACCGCCGCCGCCCAGAAGGCGCTGGTCGAAAGCCGCGCGGCCTCGGGGTAGGTCTGCACCGCGGGCACCGCAAGGCCGATCAGCGCCGCCCCGGCGATCAGCGCCAGCGCCGAGACCAGATAGGGGTGCCGCGCCACCGGCCCGCCCGGCAGGGGCGCGCGGTAGCCGCGCCGGGCGACCGCCTGGCTAAGCCGGTCCAGCGCGATGGCCAGCGCGACGATGGCAAACCCCGCCTCAAGCCCCGCGCCGAAATCCAGCCGGCGCAGCGCGTTCAGCACGTCAAAGCCCAGACCCCCGGCCCCGATCATCGAGGCGATGATGACCATGTTCAGGGACAGCATGATCACCTGATTGACGCCCACCATCAACGGCTCGCGCGCCGAAGGGATCAGCACGCGCCACAGCGTCTGGCGCGGGGTGCAGCCCACCATGCGGGCCAGATCATGGGTTTCCCCCGGCAGGCGCTGCAGGGACAGGCTGGTGACGCGGGTCATCGGCGGCATGGCATAGATCAGCGTGGCGACGACGGCCGCCGTGGGGCCGAAGCCGAACAGGATCAGGATCGGCACCAGATAGGCAAAGACCGGCATGGTCTGCATCAGGTCCAGAACCGGGCGCAGGGCACGCTCAAACCACGGATGCCGCCAGGACAGGATGCCAAGCCCCAGCCCGCCCAGCACCCCCAGCGGCACCGCGACAAGGATCGAGGCCAGCGTGACCATGGCGCTGTGCCACTGGCCGAAGACCGCGACAAAGGTGAAGGCCGCCGCCATCAGCGCCGCCAGACCCGCGCCCCCGGCCCAAAGCCCGATCAGCGCCACCACGCCCACCACCGCGAGCCAGGCAAGGGGCGGCAAAATTTGCCGCGTCGCACCGCTTTCGGCCACCTGCCAGCCATCGGCCAGCAGGCCAAGCGCCAACTGATAGGGCTTGTCGATCAGCGCCGCGACCAGCCGCGTCAGGTCGGAAAAGGCCACCGGGCCGATGGCGGCCTCTTTCACCAGCCAGGTGACGAAACCGCCGATCCAGCGTGCCGCGGGGATGCGCCAGCCTTTCGGATAGTCGAAGGCAAAGGGCACCAGCGCCTCGCCCCAAAGCCAGACCACGGCGGCCAGCATCAGGGCCGCGGCCCAGATCAGCCGGCTGCGCGCCCGGGCGGTCATGCGCCGTCCCCCAGCAGAAGCCGCACGACATCTTCACGGGCGACGGTGCCTGCAGGCTGGCCGTCAACCGCGATGCCCACCGCCGCCGCGCCGCCCAAAAAGGCCGGACCCGCCTCGGCCACCGTGGCGCGGGCGGGCAGCATCGTCAGGCCCTCGGGAACCGGGCCGGGCGTCATCAGCGAGGCCAGCCGCACTACCTTGGATTTCGGCACGGCGCGGGTGAATTCGCGGACATAGCCGGTGGCCGGGTTCAGCACCAGTTCCTCGGGCGTGCCGCATTGTTCGACGCTGCCGTCCTTCATGATGGCGATGCGGTCGGCCAGGCGGATCGCCTCGTCAAAGTCGTGGGTGATGAAGACGATGGTCTTCTTCAGCCGCGATTGCAGGCGCATGAATTCGTCCTGCAACTCACGCCGGATCAGCGGATCAAGGGCCGAGAAGGGTTCATCCAGGAACCACAATTCGGGTTCCACTGCCAGCGACCGGGCGATGCCCACCCGCTGTTGCTGGCCGCCTGAAAGCTGGCGGGGGAAGGCGCCCTCGCGCCCGGCAAGGCCAACGAGCGCGATCATCTCGCGCGCCCGGACCTCACGCGCGGGGCGGTCGATGCCCTGCACCTCCAGCGGAAAGGCCACGTTGTCCAGCACCGTCAGATGCGGCAACAGCGCGAAATGCTGGAACACCATTCCCATCCGGTGCCGGCGGATCTGGGTCATCTCGGCCTCGGAGGCCGCCAAGAGGTTCTGGCCATTGAACAGAATCTCGCCCGCCGTCGGCTCGATCAGCCGCGACAGGCAGCGCACCAGCGTCGATTTGCCGGAACCCGACAGGCCCATGATCACGAAAATCTCGCCCCGCCGCACCGTCAGGTTCACCGCGCGGACGGCAGGCACCAGCCCAAGCGCCGCCAGACGGGCCGGATCGGGGTCCGGCCCCAGCGCGGCCATCTGTTCGGCCGCCCGGTTGCCGAACACTTTCCAGACGTTGCGGCAGATCAGGGTGTCATCGGTTTCGGTCATCGCAACCCGCAAGGCTGGTGCGGCCGGGGGTGACCCCGGCCGCCGTGGCGTCCCGTCCGGGCGCTTACTTGGCGATCCACGCGCTCCAGCGCGGTTCGTTGGCGGCCATCCAGTCGGCCACCACGGCCTCGACCGTCTTGCCGTTCAGATCGACCTCGGTGATCATCGCGCCCATCTCGGCATTGTCGATGGTGAAGGCGCCGACGGCCTTGTGCGCGCCCGGCCACTTGTCCTTCAGGCCCGACCAGCCGACCTTCCAGATCTCGCCGAAGGGTTTGCCGCAGTCATAGGCCAGATCGGGGTTCCCGCCCCAGGCCGGGTCGGTGTAGCATTCGGGGGTATAGGCCGGAAATTCCACCCATTCCCCTTCGAACTTTGCGGGCGCCCAATGCGGGGCGTAGATCCACAGCAAGATCGGCGCCTGCCGCTGATAGGCGCTTTCCAGTTCGGCGAACAGCGCCGCATCGGTGCCGGCGTGAATCACCTCGAACGGCAGATCCAGCGCCTCGATCCGTTCCTCGTCAAAGCCGCCCCAGGTGACCGGGCCGCCCAGATAGCGCCCCTTCGGCGCGGTTTCGGCGGTTGAGAACGCCTCGGCGCAGGCCGGTTCCTTCAGCGCTTCCCAGTTGGGCAGGCCGGGGCATTTCTCCTTCATGTAGGAAGGATACCACCACTCTTCCTTGGCCTGCATGCCGGTGGGGCCCAGCACCTCGACATTGCCGGTGGCGGTGGCGGCATCCATCGCCTCGCGGCCGGTGGTTTCCCAGATTTCCATGGCGACATGCAGGTCGCCGGTTTCAAGGCCCGCGAACTGGGCCAGATAATCGGCCTGCACATATTCGACGTTGTAGCCGGCCTTCTTCAGCACCTCGCCCATCAACTGGGTGGTGATAAGCTGGCCGGTCCAGTCGTGCAGCGTCAGCTTGATCGGATCGGCGGATTCCTGGGCCATGGCCGTCGAGGCGGCCAGCATGGCAACAAGGCTGAGCGGGATAAGGCGCATCGGTAACTCCCTCTGTTGGACAATGCCGCGCGGGGCGGCCGGGGCAGTTTTCGGGCCGGGCGCTTGCAGGGCATCGCCCGGCTGCGCCTTCTGTGATGGGTCAAGTTACGCGCGGCGCGGGGCGGCCTGTCAACGGATTTTCGGGGATTCTGTGGGGTCTCTGCCCGTTTGTTTGAATCTTTGGCCAGGATCGGGCATCATTCACGAAGATATCCACATAGCCGCCCGAGGAATGCCATGCTGACCCGACGCCACGGCGCGATCCTGAAACTGCTTGAGGCGCGGGGCGCGCTGGCGGTGGGCGTGCTGTCGCAAGAGCTTGGGGTTTCCACCGAAACCGTGCGGCGCGACATCCGGGCGCTGGTCGAATCCGGGGCGGCGGTGCGCGTGCATGGCGCGGTGGGGCTGGCCGGCCAGATCGGCGAGGCGCCGTTTGAACGCCGCATGCGCGAAAACGCCGCCGCCAAGCGCGCCATCGCCCGGGCCATGGCCGAGCGGATTGCCGACGGCGATTCGCTGATGCTGGATACCGGCACGACGACCAGCTTTCTGGCGCGGGAACTTCTGGGGCACCGGCGGATCACGGTGGTCACCAATTCGCTGGACATCGCGCGGACGCTGGCCACGGTGAACGGCAACCGCGTCTTCATGGCCGGCGGCGCGCTGCGGGGCGATTCCGGCGCGGCGCTGGGCGCTTCGGCGCTGGAGTTCATCCGGGGCTTCACGGTGCAATATGCCATCATCTCGGCCGGTGCGGTGGATGCCGGCGGGGTGATGGACTTCGACCTGCAGGAGGCCGAGTTCGCCCGCGCCGTTCTGGCCTGTGGCGAGCGTCGGGTGGTGATCACCGATGCCTCGAAATTCGGGCGGCGGGGCTTCATCCGCGTTGCCGGATTTGCCGGGCTTGACGATCTGGTGACAGATCAGCCGCCGCCGCCCGCCATCGCCACGGCAATGGCCGCAGCCGGCATGGCGGTGACACTAGCAGCGCCGGGCAACCACGGCCAGTGACGGAATCGTCCCCGCCTCGCCCGGCATCGAGACGTAAGGCTGGGTAACCTCAACCACCTCAAGGCCGGGGTGGCCCTGCAGCGCCCCGGCAAAGCCACCATCCCAGAGCGTGGTCTTCACCGTCAGCACCAATGGCCCGCCCGGCCGGGTGATGCGCACCAGTTCCGGCAGCGCTTCGGCCCCCACATGGCCTGTCGTGAAGACCCCGGTCGAGATGGTGGCGGCGAAATGGCCATCGGCAAAGGGCAGCGCGCCGCCAAGCGCCAGATGGTGCAGCCGGGCATAGGTGCCCTTGGCGCGGGCCACGGCCAGCATGCCTTCCGACAGGTCCAGCCCCTCGACCGGGGCAAAGCCCAGAATGCCCAGCCAGTCGCCCAGCAGCCCGGTGCCGCAGCCGGCATCCAGCACCGGCCCCGTGCCGCGCGGCGCATGGCGCGACAAGAGCGCCAGCCCCACCGAAGGGTGGCGATAGCCGGCCTGCGCCATCTCGGCATCATAGCTTTGCGCCCAGGCGTCGTAGACGGCGGCCACCTCTTCGGGCGCGCGGGCATCATAGACCGCCCCCAGATGCCCGTCGTGCTGACCCGTCGCCATGATGAACTCCGCGCTTTTCCCGGGGGCCAGCTTGGGGCAGGCTTGGCGCGAAGGCAATGGCGGGGGCGGGCATGCAGGATGACATCGCGGCGGTCGTGCGGGGAATCCCGGCGCTTCAGGGCTGGCAGGGCCAGGCCGAACGTTTGGGCGGGCTGACCAATCGCGTCTACCGGCTGGGCGAGGCGATCCTGCGCATCCCGGGCGAAGGCACCGCTGAATACATCGACCGCGGGAATGAGGCGGTTGCGGCCGAAGCCGCCGCCCGCGCCGGTGTCAGCCCCGCCGTCCTGCATGCCGATCCGGTCAGCGGCGTGATGGTGACCCGTTTCATCCCCGAAACCGTGACCATGACGCCCGAAAGCTTTCGCCTGCGGCCGGGCGCACCGGGGCGGGCGGCACTGGTCCTGCGGCAACTGCACAGGTCGGATGAGCGGTTTCCGGCGCGGTTCGAACTGTTCGCCATGATCGACGACTACCTGCGCATCCTGTCCGGCAAGGATGTGGCGCTGCCCGAAGGCTACCACGCCGTGGTGGCCGAGGCGGGGGCGGTGCGTGCGGCCCTTGCGCGCCACCCCGCGCCGCTGGTGCCCTGCCACTGCGATCCCCTGTGCGAGAACTTCCTCGACACCGGCCATCGCATGTGGATCGTGGACTGGGAATATTCCGGCATGAACGACCCGATGTGGGATCTGGGTGATCTGTCGGTCGAGGCGGGCTTTGGTCCGGCCGAGGATGAAGAGATGCTGGCCGCCTATTTCGACGGCCTGCCGCCACCGCAGGATCGCGCCCGCATGGTGATCTACAAGGCGATGTGCGACCTGTTGTGGACGCTTTGGGGGCTGATCCAGCTGGCCAACGGCAATCCGGCCGATGATTTCCGCGCCTATGCCGATGGCCGCTTTGCCCGCTGCCGCACGCTGATGGCGGAACCCGACTTCGCCCATCACCTGACGGTGTTGCAGGGTTAGGGTTGCTCGGCCGGTGCCGGCTCGGGCGGGGCTTCGGGCACCTCGGCGCTGCCTTCGCCCCGGTCGCGGTAGAGCGCGGCCCGGCCCAGCAGCATCAGCGTGACCGGCGTCGTCACCATGACGAAGATGCCGATGACCAGTTCGTGCAGCACAAGGCGCCCCTCGGTCCAGCCGAAGACCAGCATCGAGGCCAGAAGGATCGCCGCGGTGCCCCAGCTGGTGCCAAGGGTCGGCGCATGCAGCCGGTCATAGAAGCTTTTCAGCGTCACCAGCCCCAGCGTGCCCAGCAGCGTCAGCGTGCTGCCCGCCACGACCAGCAGCGCCGCCGGCAGGGCCACCCACAGCGGCAGGTTCTGCATCCAGATCATTCGATCACCTCGCCCCGGATCAGGAACTTGGCCAGCGCGACGGTGGCGACAAAGCCCAGAAGCCCGATCACCAGCGCCGCCTCGAAGAAGAACGAGGTGCCGACGCGCAGCCCCGTCACCACGAACAGCAGCATGACGGTGACATAAAGCGTATCCAGACCCAGAATGCGGTCCTGGGCGCGGGGGCCGCGCAGGATGCGCCAGCTGGCCAGGCAGGCCGCGGCGGCAAGGGCGAACTGCGCCCAGGTCAGGGCGCCCCACATCAGCGTTGCGGTCACGGGAACACCTCCAGCAGAAGGGCTTCGTAGCGGTCGCGGATCAGGTGCTGCCAGTCCTCTTCTGACACCAGATCAAACACATGCAGCAGCAGGACGCCGGTCTCGGGATCATATTCCAGCCAGGCGGTGCCGGGCGTCGCGGTGACGATGATCGACAGCACCGCCAGCGCCGCCGGGTCGCGCAGCCGAAGCGACACCTTCACAAAGCCCGACCGCCGCTTGCCCTTGCGGTCGCGCGTCAGGATCAGGCCGGCCACCGCGATGTTCGACCGGATGATGTCCAGTCCGACGATGCCGAACAGGCGCAGCATGGCGCCGGGGCGACGCAGGCGCAGGCGTTCGGGTTCCAGCGCGCTCAGCGCCCAGCCGGCGACAAGGGCAATGGCCCCGCCCAAGAGCGCATGGCCCAGTGACGGCCCGTTCAGCAGCAGCCACATCGCCAGAAGCCCCAGCGACAGCAGCGGATGGGGAACCATGCGCGTCATTCCGTCGTCTCCGGTTCGGGCAGGATGCCCTCGCTGCGGGCGGCCTCGAACACGCCGGCGGAATAGATCGTCGGCCGGTGCAGCGCGCTTGCGGCGGATTCCATGTAACGCAGGGTGTCCTGCGCCTCGATCGTCATCAGCCCGATCATCCCCAACAGGGCCACCACCGGCGCGATTTCCACCGCCAGCACCTTGGGCACCGTGCCCTCGGCCGCCCAGAAGGTCTGGATGCCGATGCGGATCAGCCCGATCAGCGTGGCCAGCCCCGCCACCAGCAACAGCGCGATCAGCGACCACACCAGCCCGGGCGCCAGATTGGCGGACCCCAGCGCTGCGGACAGGATCGCCACCTTGCCGATGAACCCGCTCAGCGGCGGCAACCCGGCCAGCGCCAGAAGGCACCCCCCGAAGGCCAGCCCCAGCACCGTCAGCGTGCCCGGAATGGCAAGGCCCACCTCGGGCGCGCCGTCATCCTCGGGGTCGTCAAGGCCATAAGCATCGGCGGTCAGCGCCAGCATGGCGGCGATGCCGCCTTCCTCGCGGCTCATCGGTTCCAGAAGCAGGAAAAGGGCGCTGGTCGCCACCACGGAACTGACAAGATAGAACATGCCGCCCGCCAGCAGCTTTTCGCCGCCCCCCGCCAGAACCAGCCCGTTCACCGTCAACAGCGTGCCGGATGAGATCAGCACCAGATGCGCCGCCATCCGCCCCAGGCCCTGTGAGGCCAGAACCCCCAGAAGGCCGAAGGCGACCGTCGCCATCCCTGCCGCGATCAGCAGGTCAGACCCGAAGCCGGCCGAAGCCCCCGCCGCCGGCCCGAACAGCAGCATGGTCAGCCGCAGGATCACATAGATCCCGACCTTGGTCATGATGGCGAACATCGCCGCCACCGGGGCGGCGCCGGCCATGTAGGTGGTGGGCAGCCAGAAGGACAGCGGCCAGATGCCCGCCTTCACCAGAAAGGCCAGCCCCATGAAGACCGCGCCGGCGTGGAACAGCGGCCGCTCGCTTTCGGCCAGCCCCGCCACCATGCGCGACAGATGCGCCATGTTCAGCGTGCCGGTCACCCCGTAGATCAGGCTGACCCCGATCAGGAACAGAAGCGACGCCGCCAGGTTGATGGCGATGTAATGCAGCCCCGCCCGGATGCGCAGCTGCCCGCTGCCGTGCAGCAAAAGGCCGTAGGAGGCCGCCAGCAGCACCTCGAAGAAGACGAACAGGTTGAACAGGTCACCGGTCAGGAAGGCGCCGTTCAGCCCCATCAGCAGGAACTGGAACATCGACTGGAAATGCTGGCCCTGCCGGTGCCAGCCCGCCGCCGAATAGATCAGCGCCGGAATGGCCAGAAGAGCGGTCAGCACCAGCATCATCGCCGAAAGCCGGTCGGCCACCAGCACGATGCCGAAAGGCGCCGTCCAGTTGCCCAGCAGGTAATAGCCGGTATCGCTGCCGCCGGCGAAGGCGAAGGTCTTTGCCCGCACCATCAGCTCTATCGCCACCACCAGAAGGGCGGCGGCCGAACCCAGGCTGATCGCCAGCTTCGCCCGCCGCTGGCGGTCGTCGTAAAGCAGCATCAGGGCGCCCGTCAGGAACGGGATCAGCACCGGCGCAATGATCAGATGCAGGCCGGTGTCGATCATGTCTCGCGTTCCTTGCCGTCAACATGGTCGGTCCCGGTCACGCCGCGTGATGCGATCATCACCACCAGAAACAGCGCCGTGGTGGCAAAGCTGATGACGATGGCCGTCAGAACCAGCGACTGGGGCAGGGGGTCGGCATAGGCGGTGGGGTTGACGAACCCGCCCTTCGGCATCAGCGGCGGCGCCCCCACGGTCAGCCGCCCCATCGAGAAGATGAAGAGGTTGACGGCATAGGACAGAAGCGCCAGCCCGACGATCACCTGAAAGGTGCGCGGGCGCAGCAGCAGCCATATCCCCGATGCGGCCAGCACGCCGATGGCCATGGACAGCACAAGCTCCATCACGCGGCCTCCTTCTGTTCGGGTTCGGCGTCCTGCTCGCGCAGACGGGCCGAACGCAGGGACTGGTGGGCAATCGCGATCAGCATCAGCACCGTGGCGCCCACGACCAGCGCAAAGACCCCCAGATCGAAGATCATCGCGGTGGCCGCCGGTATCCGCCCGATCAGCGGCAGGTCCACATAGCGGGCATGGGCCGTCAGGAACGGATAGTCGAACAGCCACGACCCGATCCCGGTCAGCCCGGCGATCAACAGGCCGAAACCCATCCAGCGGATCGGCAGCACGGTGATCCGCGCTTCAACCCAGCGGACGTTGGCGGCGATGTATTGCAACAGGAAGGCGATCGCCATGGTGACCCCCGCCGAAAAGCCGCCGCCCGGCAGGTCATGCCCGCGCACGAACAGGTAGGCCGCCAGCACGATCATCACCGGGAACATCCAGCGCATGATCACCGCCGGGACCAGCATGTAATCGCGCAGCCCGTCCTGCGCCTCGGCCCGGCGCTGTTCGGGCTGATCCACGCTTTCGCTGGCCGGGCGGAAGCGGCGCAACAGGGCAAAGACCGTCAGCCCGACGATGGCCAGAACGGTGATTTCGCCGAAGGTGTCATAGGCGCGGAAATCGACAAGGATGACGTTGACCACATTGGTCCCGCCGCCTTCGTAATAGGAATTGCGCAGGAACCAGTCGCCCACGTTGGGCACCAGCGGCCGGGTCATCATCACATAGGCCAGCGCGGCAATGCAGGCGCCGCCGATGCCGGCCACCACCAGGTCGCGGATGCGGCGCAGGCGGGCGGGCAGCAGCTTGTCTTCGGCAATCTCTTCCCGCCGGCGCGGCAGCCAGCGCAGGCCCAGAAGCAGCAGCGCCGTCGTCACGATCTCGACCAGAAGCTGGGTCACGGCCAGATCGGGGGCCGAAAACCACGCGAAGGTCAGGCAGGTCACCACCCCCGCCCCGCCGAGTGAGATCAGCGCGGCAAAGCGGTGATACTTGGCCTGCCAGGCCGCGCCGATGGCACAGCCCGCCCCCACCAGCCACATCAGCGCGAAGGCCGGGTTCAGCGCGTTGGTCCGCGGATTGTCCGAGGGCGCCATCGCGCCCCACAGCACCGCCCCGCCCAGAACCAGCGTCAGCGCCACCAGAAGCCGCAGCTGCGGCTGCAACTGGTCGGTGCTGAAGGCGCGGTGCAGCCGGCGCGGCCAGCTCCAGCTCAGCCGCAGCAGAAGCCATTCGTAAACCCGCTGCGCCCGCAGCCGGTGCAGGACGGGCGGGCCTTCCGGCCCGGTGCTGATCCGGCCGGCGAAGCCCAGATAGAGCGCGGTTCCCAGTGCCATTGCCACAAGGCTCATGATCAGGGGGGTGTTGAAGCCGTGCCAGATTGCAATGTTCTGATAGGGCATGTCGGCTCCCAGAACCGCCCGCGCCGCATCGTTCAGCGCCGGCCCCAGCGTAACCCCCGGCAGGATGCCCACCACCAGACAGACCATCACCAGCAGTTCCACCGGCCGCCGCATCCAGGGCGAGGGTTCATGCGGCTCTTTCGGCAGATCCTCGGGCGGGGGGCCGAAGAACACCGTCATGATGAAGCGCAGCGAATAGGCCACCGCAAAGACGCTGGCGAAGGTGGCCAGGTAGGGCAGCGAATTGTCCAGCCACGTCCCGTTGTGCCAGTCGGCGGCTTCGGCAAAGAACATCTCTTTCGACAGGAACCCGTTCAGCAGCGGCACCCCCGCCATCGCGGCCGAAGCGACGATGGCCAGCGTGCCGGTCAGCGGCATGAAACGGTAAAGCCCGCTCAGCCGCCGCATGTCGCGGGTGCCGGTTTCATGGTCGATGATCCCCGCCGCCATGAAGAGCGAGGCCTTGAAGACCGCATGGTTCGCAATGTGAAAGATCGCGGCCAGAATGGCGCCCTGGCTGCCGATGCCGGCCAGCGCGGTGATCAGGCCCAGATGGCTGATGGTGGAATAGGCCAGAAGCCCCTTCAGGTCATGGCGAAAAAGCGCAATCGTCGCCCCAACGATCAGCGTCGCCATGCCGGTGCCGGTGACGGCGAAGAACCACGCCTCGGTTCCCCCCAGCGCCGGAAAATAGCGCACCAGCAGGAAGACGCCCGCCTTCACCATGGTCGCCGAATGCAGGTAGGCCGAAACCGGGGTGGGCGCGGCCATCGCGCCGGGCAGCCAGAAATGGAAGGGGAACTGCGCTGATTTGGTGAAGGCCCCCAGCAGGAACAGCCCCAGCACCACGGGATAAAGCGGATGGGCGCGGATGATGTCGCCCGAGGCCAGCACCCGGTCCAGATCATAGCTGCCGACGATCTGGCCCAGAAGCAGCATGGCCGCCAGCAGGCAAAGCCCCCCCGTCGCCGTGACGATCAGCGCCATCCGCGCCCCGTCGCGCGCCGCCGGGCTTTGATACCAGTAGCCGATCAGCAGGAACGAGATGATCGAGGTCAGTTCCCAGAACACCACCTGCACCAGGATATTGCCCGACAACAGCATCCCGATCATCGCGCCGGTGAAGGCCATCAGGAAGGAATAGAACCGCGGCACGGGATCGGATTTCGACAGATAATAGCGCGCATAGATCACGATCAGCACGCCGATCGCCGTGACCAGGGTGACGAACAGCCAGGTGAACCCGTCCAGCCGGAACGACAGGTTCATCCGCAGCGCCGGCACCCAGCGGATGGTGCGCACCAGCACCCCGCCATCGGCGACGGTCTGGTGCAGCGCGGCCAGAACCAGAAGGCAACCCGCCAGAAACAGCCCCGACACCCAGGCAGCGGCATTATGGGCATGAACCGGAAGCGTCGCCGTCGCGATCGCCGCCAGAAAGGGCAGAAGGACTAGGACAAGCAACAGGTTCTGGTCGATCATCCGCTGAACGGCACTCCGGCAATGAAATGTCTTGGGCGGGTCCGCAGGATGTGTTTGCGCCGATGCCCGGGTTGAAAGCCGGCGGCGAAAATAGGCTGACCTGTCGGGAGGACCGCCCTTCACATGAACGATTTCCGGGGGGCGATTTCAACCCCCCGGGGGCGACAATTCCGCCCGATCACCGCTATTTTTGCATCCCGGGCGCTGATTTTCCGCGCCAGACTTCCCCAAGGCGCCGCAAGGACTTGCGCGTCAGCTTCCGCCCGTCAGACCCGCGATGGCGGCTGAGGCGCACAGGCTGGCGGCCAGCAGCAGGATGGTCGCCAGAACCCGCCGCAGGCGGGGCGCTTCGGCGGGCTCTGCGCCTTCGAAGAGGCGCGCGAAAGCGGGGTCGTAACGGCCGTCAAGCATGGGCATGGCCCTGCGCGGCGTTGCCCCGGTGGCCCGGCGGCATGGCCTGTGCCGGGGCGGTCTGATCCAGCAGGTCGTCGCGCAGCGTCTTGCCGAAGGCCCATGGCCCGAAGCCCGAGGCAATGTTCACATGCCCCGCAAAGCCCAGATCGACCAGCCCCGCCTGCCATGCCCCGGCCAGATGGCGGGCGCGCGACAGGCCCATCCACGGATCGTTGCGGCTGGCCACCACGGTTGCCGGCACGCCAAGCGCCGCTTCGGGGATCTTGCCGAACCCGCCGATCCGCGCTGCGCCCTCGGTTTCCGCCGGCGCGACCAGCAGCGCCGCCCGCACCCGCAACTGCGGCCAGCGCGTCAGCATCCGCGCGACCAGCACCGCGCCCAGCGAATGGCCGACCAGCACGGCATCCGGATGCTGCAGGATCGCGCCGGCCAGATCGGCCTCCCACACTTCGGGCACGGGATGCGCCGGGTCGGTCAGATCGACCATCAGCGCCGACGGATCGGTGGCCGCCCACCAGTGCTGCCAGTGCGGCGCGGGCGAGCCGTCAAGGCCGGGAACGATCAGGGTCTTGGTCATCACGCTTCTCCTTGTGGACTGAGTTAACTCTACAAGGTTTGTCGTGATTTGTGTTTCCAAAGACCGCCGCGAAAAGAGAACAACCTGCTAGCGGTTGCGGGTGTCGACGGGGTAGGCGGTGGTGTATTTCATCCGCTCCATCGCGAAATGCGAGGTGACGTTCTTGATCGGCACCGCGTTGGTCAACTGCTTGTAAAGTGCGTCGAAGGCCGGCATGTCGGCCACCGCCACCCGCATCAGATAGTCCATCTCGCCCGCCATCCGGTAAACCTCCATGATGCCGGGGATCGCGGCGGTGGCGCGGCCGAAAGCCTCGCGCCAGTCCTCGCCATGGTCGGGCGCCTCGATGCCGACAAAGACGGTCAGGCCGAAGCCCAGACTGTCAGGATCGGCCAGCGCCACGCGCCCGGTCAGGACGCCCGCCTTTTCCAGTCTCTGGATGCGCTTCCAGCACGGGGTCTGCGACAGGCCCACCTTGTCGGCGATCTGCGCCACCGGCAGCGTCGCGTCGCGCATCAGCTCGGCGACGATCTTGCGGTCGATCAGGTCCAGGTCTTCCATGCGCGGCTCCTTCCGGCCGTTTCGGGTCGGCGGCCAGAATGCCGGAATACACACATTTGTCTATCAGTTTTATCGCTATTTAATCGGACAAAGGCTCACCTCTCGCCCCAAATGCACAGGAATCCGGCAGAATCCGCCGCTGAACGGGGTCGTGCGGCCGCATTTCGGATGCTGGGAAGGGGTGATTCATCAGAGTGATATCAATCTAATCACTTGAAATATATAGTTAAAATTTCTGCCTCTGCTTCCTGTCACCCGGTCGGGAGAAGAATCTTCTACAAAGACGACAAACTTTAGCGAGAATATTCCTTTGCAATACTCGACCTTCCGTGTCGTTATTAAGGGGCAGGGCGAACCCGCCCGGCACGACAGAGGAGACGCATCATGATGGCAGCGAATGTTTTCGGCGCAGCACGCCCGGCCCGGGCGGCGGTTCTAACGGAAAAGCCCGGCATGCCCCGCCTCTGCGCCGTCTGGCTGATCGACCGCCGCACCGGCTCGGCCCACCGGGTCAACGGAACGCCGCTGGTGATTTACACCCGCGACCCCGACGAAGCCTCGGCCGACCTTCTGCGCAACCGCGACCCCAAGGTCTGGGAAGCGCGCATCGAACCCTTCGGGCAGGGG
>JACZKR010000472.1 GCA_014859945.1 Paracoccaceae bacterium
AGGGGGGGCGACGCTGGTCGTCGATATGAACAACCGCCCCTGCACGCTGCCCGCCCGCCCGATCGAGAACCGGCACGCGGGCTTCGGCAAGCTTTTCAAGCCCGCCGCCCGCGGCCGGCGCGGCATCACCGCCTGGGTCGAACGCGAGGGCACCTTCACCCTTGGCGAAACCGTGCGGCTGCATATCCCCGACCAACCGGTCTGGGCGCATCTGGAAGAGGCCCGCGCTTCCTGAGCTTTGCGCGCGCTGCGACCCGAATTTTCCCATCGGAAACCGCCGCTGGCGAAATTGGCGGGAAACAGGTCGGAAAAACGCTGCATATGGCGTCTCTGGCCCGGTATCACGTCGCAAACGGAATATTTCGCGCAGGGAGCGGAACATGGCCTTCAAGACCGACATCGAGATTGCACGCGAGGCGAAGAAGAAGAACATCATGGAAATCGGGGCCAAGTTGGGCATCCCGTCCGAAAGCCTTCTTCCCTACGGCCATGACAAGGCCAAGGTCAGCCAGGATTTCATCAGGTCGCTGGCGGGCAAGCCCGACGGCAAGCTGATCCTTGTCACCGCGATCAACCCGACGCCCGCCGGCGAAGGCAAGACCACCACCACCGTCGGTCTGGGCGACGGCCTGAACCGCATCGGCAAGAAGGCGGTCATCTGCATCCGTGAAGCCAGCCTCGGCCCGAACTTCGGGATGAAGGGCGGGGCGGCCGGCGGCGGCATGGCGCAGGTTGTGCCGATGGAAGAGATGAACCTTCACTTCACCGGCGACTTCCACGCCATCACCAGCGCTCACAACCTGCTGTCGGCGATGATCGACAACCACATCTACTGGGGCAACGATCTGGGCATCGACGAGCGTCGCGTGGTGTGGCGCCGGGTGATGGACATGAACGACCGCGCGCTGCGCGACATCGTGGTCAGCCTGGGCGGCGTGTCGAACGGCTTCCCGCGCCAGACCGGTTTCGACATCACCGTGGCTTCGGAAGTCATGGCGATCCTCTGCCTGTCGAACGATCTGGAAGACCTGCAGAAGCGGCTGGGCGACATTGTCGTGGCCTATACCCGCGACAAGAAGCCGATCTACTGCCGCGACATCAAGGCCGACGGCGCGATGACGGTGCTTTTGAAGGACGCGATGCAGCCCAATCTGGTGCAGACGCTGGAAAACAACCCGGCCTTCGTGCATGGCGGCCCGTTTGCCAACATCGCCCACGGCTGCAACTCGGTCATCGCGACCAAGACCGCGCTGAAGCTGGGCGAATATGTCGTCACCGAAGCCGGTTTCGGCGCGGACCTGGGCGCCGAAAAGTTCTTTGACATCAAGTGCCGCAAGGCGGGGCTGAAGCCCGCCGCCGCCGTGATCGTCGCCACCGTGCGCGCCATGAAGATGAACGGCGGCGTCGCCAAGGCCGATCTGGGGGCCGAAAACGTCGGCGCGGTGCAGAAGGGCTGCCCGAACCTTGGCCGTCACATCTCGAACGTCAAATCTTTCGGCGTGCCGGTGGTGGTGGCGATCAACCACTTCTATTCCGACACCGATGCCGAGGTGCAGGCGGTGAAGGACTATGTGGCTGCGCAGGGCGCCGAGGCGATCCTGTGCAAGCACTGGGCCATGGGTTCGGCCGGCATCGAGGATCTGGCGAAGAAGGTCGTGCAACTGGCGGAATCGGGTGCCAGCCACTTCGCGCCCCTTTACCCCGACGACATGCCGCTGTTCCAGAAGATCGAAACCATCGCCAAGCGCATCTATCACGCCGATGAGGTGCTGGCCGACAAGTCGATCCGCGACCAGCTGAAGACCTGGGAAGCCGCCGGCTACGGCCACCTGCCGATCTGCATGGCCAAGACCCAGTACAGCTTTACCACCGACCCCAACCTGCGCGGCGCGCCGACCGGCCATTCGGTGCCGGTGCGCGAAGTGCGGCTGTCGGCCGGGGCGGGCTTTGTCGTGGTGATCTGCGGCGAGATCATGACGATGCCCGGCCTGCCCAAGGTGCCGAGCGCGGAAGTGATCCGGCTGAACGATCAGGGCCATGTCGAGGGCCTGTTCTAGGCTGATGCCGGGGAAGCGGGGGTTTTCCACCCCCGCGCCCCCGGAGGATATTTGCAGACAGATGAAGGGCAAGAGGGGGGTTTTCGCGCGGCGGCACTGGCCTTAAGAGGGGCCGGACGCTGCGCGGAGGGCAGAATGCGCGAACCTCGGGATTGCGAAACCATGGCCGATGTCCGGGCCGAGATCGACCGGCTGGATGCGGCCCTGGTGGCCATGCTGGCCGAACGGGCGGGCTATATCGACCGCGCCGCCCAGATCAAGGCCGAGGTCGATCTGCCGGCGCGGATCGACGACCGGGTGGAAGAGGTGGTGCGGAACGTGCGGGGCCATGCGGTGACCCACGGCCTGCCCCCCGATCTGGTGGAGAAATTCTGGCGGCGGCTGATCGACTGGTCCATCGCGCGCGAGGAAAGCCATCTGGGGCCGGACAGTCTGCGGAAATAGCCGGGCGGCCGGCGGAAGGGGCGAAGGCAAGTGACGGCAACCCTGATTGACGGCAAGGCCATCGCGGCGCGGATGCGGGCCGAAACCCTGGGCGAGGCGCAGGCGCTGGCCGCAGCCGGCTGGGCGCCGCGGCTGGTGTCGATCTCGGTCGGCGATGTGGCGGCGGCGGAACTTTATGTCCGCAACCAGCAGAAACAGGCCGAGGCGGCCGGCGTCGGCTTTGAGGCGCGGAACTATCCGGCGACGATCAGCCTTGAGCAGTTGCAGGGCGTGCTGGCCGGGCTGAACGCCGATCCGCGGGTGAACGGCATCATCATCCAGCGCCCCTTGCCCGCCCATGTCCCGGTGAAGGCGCTGCAGAAGGCGGTGCATCCGATGAAGGATGTCGAGGGCATGCACCCGTCGTCCATCGGCAATATCGTTTACAATGACCTGACGCTGGGCCCCTGCACGGCGGTCGCAGCTGTGGAGATCCTCAAGACCCTGCCCCTGCGGATGGAGGGGCTGGATGTCTGCGTGATCGGACATTCCGAAATCGTCGGCAAGCCCATCGCCTTCCTGATGATGGGGCTGGGGGCCACGGTGACGGTCTGCCACCACATGACGCGGCAGGTGGCGGTGCATAGCCGCGCGGCGGATGCGGTCTTTGTGGCGGTGGGCAAGCCGGGGCTGGTGCGGGGTGAGATGCTGAAGCCCGGAGCGGCGCTGATCGACATCGGCATCAACCGGGTCGAGGGCCGCACCGTGGGCGACGCCGATTTCGCCAGCTGCGCCGAGGTGGCGGGCTGGATCACCCCGGTTCCGGGCGGGGTGGGGCCGGTGACGGTGGCCTGCCTGATGAAGAATGCCGTTCTGGCGACGGCCCTGCAGATGCAACACTACCGCGCGGCCTTCGCCGCGGCGGAATGACGGAGGTTCGGATGGTGGCGAAGGTGATCGACGGCAAGGCGTTTGCGGCCAAGGTGCGGGCGCAGGTGGCGGCACATGTGGCACGGCTGCGCGAAGAGCAGGGGCTGCAGCCCGGTCTGGCAGTGGTGCTGGTGGGCGAAGACCCGGCCAGCCAGGTCTATGTGCGCAACAAGCATGCCTCGACGGTTGAGGTCGGCATGGCCTCGTTCGAACACCGCCTGCCGGCCGAAACCAGTGAGGCCGATCTTCTGGCGCGGATCGCCCGGCTGAACGCCGATCCGGCGGTGCATGGCATTCTGGTGCAGCTGCCCCTGCCGAAGCATCTGGACAGCGACCTGGTGATCAACGCCATTGCGCCGGCCAAGGATGTGGACGGGTTCCATATCTCGAACGTGGGTCTTCTGGGGACGGGGCAGAAAAGCATGGTGCCCTGCACGCCCTTGGGCTGCCTGATGATGCTGCGCGACCATCACGGCAGCCTGGCGGGGCTGAATGCGGTGGTCGTCGGCCGGTCGAACATCGTCGGCAAGCCGATGGCGCAGCTCTTGCTGGGTGACAGCTGCACCGTGACCATCGCGCACAGCCGGACGAAGGATCTGGCGGCGGTCTGCCGGGGCGCCGACATTCTGGTCGCCGCCGTGGGCCGGCCCGAGATGATTCCGGGCGACTGGGTAAAGCCGGGGGCCACGGTGATCGACGTGGGCATCAACCGGATCGAGCGTGACGGCAAGGCGCGGCTGGTGGGCGATGTGCATTACGAAAGCGCCGCGGCGGTGGCGGGCGCCATCACTCCGGTTCCGGGCGGTGTGGGGCCGATGACGATTGCCTGCCTTCTGGCCAATACCCTGACCGCCTGCTGCCGGGCGGGCGGATTGCCCGAACCCGAGGGGCTGACGGCGTGAAGCGACCCGCAGGGGATTGAAAGCCCTTTGAAATTCCGCTAGCCCCTAAGGAAGTGTATCAGTGCCGGTGGAGGGGAATGGCGGGTTTCCTCGATGAGTTGAAGACTGATCTGCGCTCGCGGATACCGGTTCTGCTCTGGCTGATCGTTTCCGTTGCTCTGGCGATCTCGGGGCCCTTCGGCAGTTATGGCGAAATGCCCCTGATTCAGCGGCTGGCCTTCTGGGCGCCGGTGATGGGGGTGGGTGTCGGGCTGTCCACCTTCATCCGCGCCTGGGTTTATGGCGCTTTGGGGCTGCGCGACACGCTGGCGGGTTCGCTTCTGACCACCGCGCTGATCTGCCTGCTGCTTTGCCCGCCGCTGTGGCTTCTGGTGCAGGTGACCTTCCGGGGCACCGGCCCCGACATGCCCGGGGTGGGCGAGATTGTCCTTCTGATCGCCTCGGTCTCGCTGGGGGTCTGCGC
>JACZKR010000473.1 GCA_014859945.1 Paracoccaceae bacterium
CCCCAGATGAACTCAAACCCCATAAGGCGCCCGGCAACGCCGACCACGACAAGGGTGATGACCAGAAGCACCACGGCCAGAGCCTGAAGAAAGCCCTCTCCGGTGATGGAATCGGCCTGCTGGGTGATGTGCATGGCGAACATCTGGTCGCCCGGCCCGCCCAGAAGCGTGGGGGTGATGAAAAAGCCCAGCGCGCTGACGAAGACCAGAAGGAACCCCGCGCCGACACCCGGCAGCGTCAGCGGCAGCAGGACGCGCCAGAACACGGCCAAAGGCCCCGCGCCGCTGGCCAGCGCGGCACGGACCAGATTCTGGTCCAGACGCGACAGACTGGAATAGATCGACAGGACCATCAGCGGCATCAGCACCGCCGTCATCCCCAGCAGAACACTGCCCCGGTTGAACAGCAGGCCCAGCGGTTCATCATAGATGCCCAGCCAGATCGCCGTCTTGTTGATCGGCCCGTTGCGGCCCAGAAGGACCATCCACGCATAGGTGCGGATCAGGATGGCGATGAAATAGGGCAGGATCACCGCCGTCGCGATCAGTGCCTGCACGCTGCCCTTGCTGCGCTGGATCATCAGCGCCGTGGGATAGCCGAACAGCACGCAAAGGCAGGCCACCGTCAGCGCGATCTTCATCGTGCGGACCAGAGATTCCCAGTAAAGCGGCACCGAGAAGACCCGGGCAATGTGGCTCCACCACGGGTCCGTGCCGACGCTGACCCGCGCAAGGTCGATCAGCGGCAGCACATAGATCACCGCCAGAAAGACCACTGCCGGAACCAGAAGCAGCGCCGGCGATTTCAGGCGGCTGCGGCGGGCGGGCGCCGGATGGGCGGCAAGCGGGGCCGAGGTCATGCCAGCACCCAGCAGTCCTGCGGGCCCCAGCCGACATGAATCCGGCTGCCGGGCTCGGGCAGGTGATTGGCCGCCGTATCGGGGCAACGGATAAGCAGGGTCTCACCGCCCTCCATCACCGCGCCGATGCGCAGCGTTTCACCCATGAACAGGGCCGAGGTGACGGTGGCCGGCGCCGTGCCGGGGACGGGTGTTTCGTGCAGCGCCATCCGTTCGGGCCGGATCAGCACGGTCACGGTGCCGCTTGCCGGCACGTTGCGGCTGTCGGCGTGGAACACATGGCCCGAGGGGCTGCGCAGCGTCACCAGATCGCCCCGCCGCTCCAGCACGTCGGCCTGGATCAGGTTGCTTTCGCCGACAAAGCCCGCGACGAAGCGGCTTTTCGGATGGCGATAGATTTCCAGCGGGCGGTCCATCTGGATGATGTGGCCCTGATCCATCACGGCGATGCGGTCGCTCATGGTCAGCGCCTCGCTCTGGTCGTGGGTCACGAACAGGATCGTGCTGCCGATGGTGCGGTGCAGGTCGCGCAGCTCGATCTGGATCGATTCGCGCAGGCGGCGGTCCAGCGCCGAAAGCGGTTCGTCCATCAGCACGACACGGGGCCGCATTACAATCGCCCGGGCAATCGCGACGCGCTGCTGCTGGCCGCCCGACATCTCGGACGGCAGTTTGCGCGCATGTTCGGAAAGCCGCATCATTTCAAGCGTTTCGGCCACGCGCCGGTCCGAGGTGGCCCAGTCCACGCCGGCCATGCGCATCGGGAAGGCCACGTTCTGCGCGACGGTCATGTTGGGGAAAAGCGCATAGCTCTGGAACACCATGCCAAAGCCGCGCCGGTGGGTCGGGACATGGGTGATCGGCTTGCCGTCGATCAGAATTTCGCCTTCATCAATGTCCTGAAATCCGGCCAGAAGGTTCAGCAACGTGGTCTTGCCGCTGCCGGAAGGCCCCAGAAGCGTGATGAACTCGCCCGGTTCGATATCAAGGCTGATCCGGTCGGTCGCAACGAAAGCGCCGTATTTCTTGGTGACATTGCGCATCGAGATGCGGGCGCCGATCAGGTCGCTGCCGGCGCCTGCCCTGCCGGAGGGCGCAGCGTCCTGACGCGGGTCGCGCCAAGTCTGGATCTGTATCATCGCTTCCTCCCATGCGTTCTACATTATAGAACGGCATTCTGTATTTCATTTTCGGATGAGTTTCGCACTTGTCAAGAAGTTCCGAGAGGCCGGGTGAAGATTGACCGGAATTTTCCCTCCTACCCCGTGCCGCAAGCCGATTGACACCCCCGACAGGCTCTGGTTATCCTGAATTTCAGAATGACGTTCTACAGTATAGAACGAGTGCGCCAAAGAGAGAGGAGAAGGCCGATGAACGCCGATCTGCGGGCGATGGCGTCCCGCATCAGGCCAGGAATGCGCGTGGCGCTGCCGGTGGACTATGCCGGGGTGTCGATGGCGATGACCCGGCCGATGATCGCGCACGGGGCGGGTGACCTGCACCTGATCTGTGTGCCGACCGGCGGACTTCAGGTTGATCAGCTTGTCGGCGCCGGTCTGGTGCGGACGGTCGAAACCAGCGCGGTGTCGCTGGGCGAGGCCGGGGGCGCGCCGCGCTTCAATCAGGCGGTGAAGGACGGAACGATCCGCCTGCGCGACGCGACCTGCCCGGCAATCCACGCCGGGCTGATGGCCGCGCAGAAGGGCAGCCCCTTCATGCCGATGCGCGGGTTGATCGGAACCGATGTCCTGCGCCACCGGGACGACTGGCAGGTCATCGACAATCCCTTCGCGGGCGGCGGCGATCCGGTGGTGCTGATACCGGCCATTCACCCGGATGTGGCGATCTTTCACGCCCCGATGGCCGACCGGTCCGGCAATGTCTGGATCGGGCGGCGGCGGGAACTGGCGGCGATGGCCTATGCCTCGGCCGAAACGCTGGTGACGGTTGAACGGATCGTGGAGCATAATCTTCTGGCCGATGAAGCCACTGCCGCCGGCACCCTGCCCGCGCTGTATGTGACGGCGGTTGCCGAGGCCCCGCGCGGCGCATGGCCTTACGGGCTGTGGGGCGAATACGCCACCGATACCGACGAGTTGCTGCGCTATGCGCGCGCCGCCCGCACCGCCGAGGGCTTTGCCAAGTATATGGCGGGGGAGGCATCCGCATGACCGCCATCCTGCCGCGTGAAACGCTGATCTTCACCATCGCCCGCCTTCTGGACGGCGTGAAGCTGGTTGCCGTGGGGGCCGCATCTCCGGTTCCGGCCGCGGGCGCGATGCTGCGCCGCGCACTGGATGATGGTCGCCGGACGGTGCGCCTGTCGGTCCTCGGCTCGGTCGAGCACAACTTCTTCACCAACGGCTCGGCCGAACTTTTCGACTGCGCGGGTCAGGGGCGGCTGGATGCCTTCTTCCTTGGCGGCGGCCAGATCGACGGTCAGGCCAATGTCAATCTGGTGGGTGTGGGCGACTATCCGCAGACCCAGGTGCGCTGGCCCGGCTCTTTCGGATCGGCCTATCTTTACTTCACCGTTCCGAAGGTCATCCTTTTCCGCGAGGAACATACCCCGCGGGTTCTGGTGGAGAAGGTCGATTTCATCTCGGCCCCCGGTGTCAGCCCGCCGGGGGTGTACCGTCCGGGCGGACCGGTGGCGCTGCTGACCAGCAAGGGCCTTTTCCGCTTTGACAGCGGGCGGCCGGGCTTCACGCTGGAAAGCGTCCATCCCGGCCACGATGCCGCCGAGATCGCCGCCGCGACGGGTTTTGCCTATGAGACGCCGGCGATTGTGCCTGAAACGCCCCTGCCCGATCCGGCAACCCTGACGTTGCTGCGCGGCAGGGTGCTGGACGAACTTGCCGAAACCTACCCCGCCTTCGCTGCCGAATGGCGCCGCGATCTGGCGGCCCTTGCCGCCTGAAAGGACGATCCCTGATGTTCAAACCCGGTTCTCTGGCCAATCTGAAGGTGATCGACGCCAGCCGCGTTCTGGGCGGGCCCTACGCCGGCCAGATTCTTGCCGATCACGGCGCGGATGTGATCAAGGTCGAACCGCCGGCGGGGGATGAGACGCGCGGCTGGGGCCCGCCCTTTCTGGACGGCGCGGCCAGCTATTTTCTGGGGCTGAACCGCAACAAGCGGGGCATTGCCGTGGATCTGGCGCAGGAAGCGGGCCGCGCGCTGCTTCTGGAACTTCTGGCCGATGCCGATGTCTTCATCGAGAATTTCAAGACCGGCACGCTGGAACGCTGGGGTCTGGGACAGGACGAGCTTTTGCGCCGCTTCCCCCGGCTGATCCATGCCCGGGTTTCGGGGTTCGGCGCCGACGGGCCGATGGGCGGCCTGCCCGGCTATGACGCGGCCATTCAGGCGCTGTGCGGCATCATGAGCGTGAACGGCGAACAGGGCGGACAGCCGCTGCGCGTCGGCCTGCCGGTGGTCGATATGGTGACCGGCCTGAACGCGGCCATCGGCATCCTTCTGGCGCTGAACGAACGGGCGCAAAGCGGAAAGGGCCAGTTTGTCGAAGCCAGCCTTTATGATTGCGGAATCTCGCTGCTGCATCCGCATCTGCCGAACTACTACCTGTCGGGCAAGGTGCCGGCGCCATCCGGCAATGCGCATCCCAACATCTGCCCCTATGACACATTCGCCACCGCGACCGAGCCGGTTTTCCTGGCGGTGGGCAACAACCGCCAGTTTGCCACGCTTTGCGGCATGATCGGCCGGCCCGATCTGCCCGACGATCCGCGATTCGCATCGAACGGCCGGCGGAACGAAAACCGCGACGCGCTGAAGGCCGAACTGGAAGCGGCGCTGGCGGGGTTTGACTGCGCCGAACTGGCCGACCGGCTGATCAAGGCGGGCGTGCCCTGCGGCGCGGTGCGCAGGATTGATCAGGTGGTCGCCGATCCCCACACCCATCACCGCGAGATGGTGGTGGACATCGGTGACTATCGCGGCACCGGCAGCCCGATCAAACTATCGCGGACGCCGGCCAGCTATCGTCTGGCGCCGCCGCAGTTCGCCCAGCACACGACCGAGGTGCTGGCCGAGCGCGGGCTGGACACCGACCATTACCAAGCCGTGCTGCCGGGCCTTGCCGCCGACGCCACGGCCAAACGCGCCTGAGGACCAAGCATGACCCAACAGCCCCTGACAATCGGCATCATCGGCGACGGCTTCATGCAGCCCGCGCTGTTCGAGACGGCGCTGAAGGCCCGCCTGCCGGACCGCGCGCTTCAGTTCCGCCTTTGGGAGCTTGACTGGCCGCTGAAGCTGAAGTCCACCAAGCACGACCCGACTTTGCCCGTCGGAGAGTTTGTCGGCCGGCCCGAAGACTATTTCGGCTTTCTGGGGGATCTCGACATTCTGGTGACCCATCTGGCCCCGATCACGGCGGAAAGCCTGACGCATGCCGCAAAGCTGCGGCTGATCGCGGTGTCCCGCGGCGGGCCGGTGAACATCGAGATGGCCGCGGCCCGGGCGCGCGGCATTCCGGTGATCAACACGCCCGGCCGCAACGCCTCGGCCGTGGCCGAGTTCACGGTGGCCTCGCTTCTGGCCGAGACGCGCAACCTGATCCGGGGCCATCTGGCCGTGGCCGCAGGCACATTCGGGCGCAGCTTCTACCACTACGACAACGCCGGACCCGAGCTTTGCGAGCTGACGGTGGGCATCGTGGGCTACGGCGACATCGGCACCCGCGTGGCCCGGCTTTTGCGGCCCTTCGGCTGCCGGATCGTGATCTATGATCCGTTCAAGGAACTGACCGAAGACGAAAAGGCGGCCGGTTTCCGCAAGGCCGATCTGGACGATCTGATGCGCCAGTCGGATGTGGTGACGCTGCATCCGCGCGTGACCCCGCAGACCAGGGGCATGATCAGCCGCGAGCGCATCGCCATGATGAAACCGGGCGGCTACATCGTGAACACCACGCGCGGTCAGGTGCTGGACTATGACGCGCTTCATGACGCGCTGGTTTCCGGCCATCTGAAGGGTGCGGCGCTTGATACCTTCGAACCCGAACCGCCGCCGTCCGACTGGCCGCTGCTGAAACTGCCGAACGTGACGCTGTCGCCGCATATCGCCGGGGCGTCCCGCCATTCGGCCACCAAGGCCGCGACCATGATTGCCGAAGACATCGCCCTGTTTCTTGACGGCAAGGCCCCGCTTTATCCCTGCACCTGAGGTTTTCCGATGACCGACGAAGAACGCGCGCTGCGCACCGAACTGCTGGAAGCCTGCCGCAGCATGAACCGGCTGGGCATCAACAAGGGCACGGCCGGCAATATCAGCGTCCGCCACGGCGACGGTTTTCTGATTTCGCCCACCGGCATTCCTTATGACAAGCTGCAGCCCGAGCATGTGGTGGCGATGAACTGGGATGCGACCTTCGCCGGCGATGTCCTGCCGTCGTCCGAGTGGCGGTTTCACCGCGACATCCTGCGGGCCCGGCCCGATCTGAATGCGGTAGTCCATACCCATTCCACCCATGCGACCAGCGTGTCGATCCTTGGTCATGACATTCCGGCGATCCATTATTCGATCGCTGCGGCCGGCGGATCGACCATCCGCTGCGCGCCCTATGAGATCTTCGGATCGCAGGAACTGGCCGACCGCGTGGTGACGGCGCTGGAAGGGCGGCGGGCCTGTCTGATGGCGCATCACGGGGTGATCGCCGCGCATGTGTCGATCGCGCGGGCGCTGGCCCTGGCGGTGACGGTCGAGGAACTGGCGACGCAATACCTGCTGTGCCTGCCCCTTGGCGCGCCGCCGGTGCTGAGCGAGGCGCAGATTGCCGATGTGCTGGTCAAGTTCCGGACCTATGGCCAGCAGCCGGCGCAGGTTCAAGAAGGGCTGCGTCAGGCATCGTGATGGACCGGGTTCTGCTTTGCCTCGATTCCGGAACGACTGCGGTCAAGGCGGCGGCCTTTGACGGCACCGGCCGGATGATCGCCCGGGCCGAACGCGCGAACGGCGCGTTGCGGCGCGCCGGCGCGCGGGTAGAGCAGGACATGGATGCGACGCGGGACGATGCCTTTGCCGTGCTGCGCGACTGCGTGGCGCAGCTTCAGGCACCGGTCGCGGGGCTGGTGATCACCGGGCAGGGCGATGGCCTCTGGCCAGTCGATGCCGCCGGTCAGCCGGTGGGCCACGCGCTGACCTGGCTTGACGGCCGGGCGCGCGGCATGGCGGCCGAGCTTGGGCCGGAACTTGATGCGGTACAGGCGATCACCGGCTCACGCCCCACGGCGGCCTCGGCCAGCCTGCAGCTGCGATGGCTGGAACGGCACGAACCCGAGCGTTTTGCCCGCATCGCCCATGCGCTGCGGCTGAAGGAATGGCTGTTCCTTTCGCTGACGGGCGAGGTGATGGGCGAACCCGGTGCCGCCCTGCCGGTCTGGGGCAACTGGCGCGATAGTTCCTTTTCCGAAGGGGTCGAGCAGGCCCTTGGTCTAGGCCGCGGTCTGGCGCTGCTGCCCGCCTTCCGGCCCGTCGGCGCCTGCCGCGCCGGGCTTCGGGCCGAGATCGGGCTGCCCCTTGGCACGCCGGTTCTGCTTGGCCCGGGCGATGTGCAATCGACGCTGATCGGGCTGGGCCTTGGCAGCCGCGCCGGGGTGGCGCGGGCGTCGATCTTCGGCACCAGTTCCATTCACGCCTGCCTGCATCATGATCCCGCAGCGATGGTGGATGCGCCGCCGGGCGCAATGGTGCAGCAATTCGCGCTGGGCACGGGCTGGCTGTGCTTTCACCCCGGTTTCAACGGGGCAACGGTGCTGCAGCACCTGGCCCGGCTGGGGGCCGACCTGCCGCAGCCGGCAAAGCCCTGCTGGTCGGGGCTGATCCTGCATCCGTTCTTTGAGCCGGGGGGCGAACGGGCGCCCTGGACAGACCCCCATGCCACCGGCGCGCTGATCGGGCTTAACGCCGCGACGACGCCGGCCGAGATCGCCTGGGCGGGGCGTGAGGCGCTGGCCTTTGTCGCCCGCCACAGCCACGCCATGCTGGGGCAGTCCGAAGGCGCGCTGTCGCTGGGCGGCGGACTTGCCGGGGACGTGCATTTCGCCCGGTTTCTGGCAACGGCCACCGGCCATGCGGTTGAACGCAGCCCGGGCAGCCATGCGGGCCTGCGCGGGCTGGCTGCCATCGGCGCGCGGTTTCTGCTTGAAGAACCCGCATCGGCCATCGCCGACCGCTGGATCGGCCCCCCCGAAGAGACGGTCACGCCGCTGGACACCGCGGTTGTCGCCTATGCCGACCGCAAATACGCCGTCTTCGCCGCGCTGATCGAAGCGGCACGCCCCCTTTGGCCCGCGCTTGCCGCCTTGCGGGCCAGCGCTGAATCCCTTGCCCGGAGAACGGAATGAACGGCGCCGACAGTCTTTGCGAAACCCTTCTGGCCAATGGCATCGACACCTGCTTTGCCAATCCCGGCACCTCCGAGATGCATTTCGTGGCGGCGCTTGACCGTCAGCCCCGCATGCGCTGCATTCTGGGGCTGTTCGAAGGCGTGGTGACCGGCGCGGCCGATGGCTATGCCCGGATGGCGGACCGGCCGGCGGTGACCCTTCTGCACACCGGGCCGGGCCTTGCAAACGGGCTGGCCAACCTGCACAACGCCCGCCGCGCCCGCACGCCCGTCGTGAACGTGGTGGGCGACCACGCAACCTATCACCTCCGGCACGATGCGCCGCTGACCTCGGACATCGAGGGGCTGGCCTGGCCCATGTCGCATTGGGTCGGCCGGGCCGAAAGCGCCGCCGAGGTCGGCCCCCGGACCGCCGAGGCGATCCGCGCCGCGCTGTCCGGGGCGGGCGGGATTGCCACGCTGATCCTGCCGGCAGATGCCGCATGGACCGAGGGGGCATTCCCGGTTCCGCCCGTGGTCGCGCCGCCGCCGCGCCCGGCGCCCGATGCCGCGTTGGTCCGGCAGGCGGCGGAGCTTCTGGCAAACGGCCGCGCGACCACCATCCTGATCAGCGGCGGCGCCCTGCGGGCACCACAGACCGAGCTTCTGGACCGCATCGCGCAGAAAACCGGGGCGCGGCTGATGGCGCAGCAGGCCAACGGGCGCATGCAGCGCGGGGCGGGACGCATCGCGCTGGACCGGGTTCCTTATGTGATTGATCAGGCGCTGGCGAGCTTCGCCGCGACCGAACAGGTGATCCTGATCGGTGCCAAGGCGCCGGTGGGCTTCTTTGCCTATCCCGGCAAGCCGGGCAGCATGTTGCCGCCCGCCTGCACCGTGCTGGAACTGGCCAGCCCCGACCATGACCTTGCCGCCACGGTCGAGGCGCTTGCGGGCGAAACCGGCCTTGCACCGGCTGCGCGGCTGGCCCCGCGCCAGCGGCCAGACCTGCCGCAAGGCCGCCTGACGCCCGATGCGATAGCCCTGGCGCTGGCCGCACTGATGCCCGAAGGCGCCATCATCTGCGACGAATCCGTCACCTCGGGCCGCGACTTCTTCCGGTCCACCTACGGTGCGGCGCCGCATGACTTCCTGCAACTGACCGGGGGGGCCATCGGCGACGGCATTCCCATGGCAACGGGCGCGGCGGTGGCCTGTCCCGACCGCAAGGTGATCGGCCTTCAGGCCGACGGCAGCGGAATGTACACGGTGCAGGGCCTGTGGACCCAGGCGCGCGAGCGGCTTGACGTGCTGACCATCGTCTTTGCCAACCGGCGGTATCAGATCCTGCACGGCGAACTTCTGAATGTCGGCGCGGGGCCTGCCGGCGCCAATGCCCGCAGCATGCTGGATCTCGACAATCCCGCGATCGACTGGGTGCAGATGGCGCAGGCCATGGGCGTGGGTGCCGCGCGGGCCGAGACGGCCGAAAGTTTCTGCGACCTTCTGCGCGATGCCCTGTCGCGCAAGGGGCCCTTCCTGATCGAGGCAGTGATCTGAGGAGATGGACAGATGATCCGGCGAATTCCGCATTGCAGCCACTGGGGCGCCTATACCGTGCTGGTCGAAGACGGCCGGATCGTCGGGGTTGAACCCTTTGCGCATGATCCCGCCCCGTCGCCGGTCATCCGGTCGGTCACCGAATGGGCAAAGCCCGACCGCCGCATCCTGCGCCCGATGGTGCGCGAAGGCTGGCTGGCCGCGCGCGAACATAGTGACCGGCGCGGGCGCGGCAGCGAGCGCTTCGTGCCCGTCAGCTGGGACGAGGCAACCGGTCTGGTCGCGGCCGAAATCTCGCGGGTGGCGCAGGATCACGGCAATGCCTCGATCTTCGCGGGCAGCTATGGCTGGACAAGCTGCGGACGCTTTCATCACGCATCGACCCTGCTCAAGCGGATGCTGAACCTGTCGGGCGGCTATACCGGCCATGTCGATACCTATTCCATCGCCGCCGGGCCGGTGATCCTGCGGCATATTCTGGGGGATGAACGCGCCTGCGGCGGTCAGTCCAACACTTTGGACACGATTGCCGAGCACAGCGAGACGCTGCTGATCTTCGGCGCGATGAGCCCGCGCACCGCGCAAAGCGAAGCGGGCGGCATCGGCGCGCATTACCTTGAAGATTACCTGCGCCGGATCGTCAGCCGGGGCGTGCGCGTCATCCTTGTATCGCCGTTCCGTGACGACCTGCCGGACTGGGTGGGCGCCGAATGGTGGCCGATCCGGCCGAATACCGATGTCGCGCTGATGCTGGGCCTTGCCGGCGAGATCGTGCGCACCGGGCGGCAGGACACCGCCTTTCTGGAGCGCTGCACCAGCGGGGCCGACCGGCTTCTGGCCTATCTTCGCGGCGCCGATGACGGCCTGCCAAAAACTGCGGACTGGGCCGCGCCGATCACCGGGCTGACGGCCGGGGCGATCCGCGAACTGGCGCAACGGCTGGTCACGACCCGCAGCATGATCACCGCAAGCTGGGCCCTGCAACGCGCCCACCATGGTGAGCAGCCCTTCTGGGCCGCCACCGCGCTTGCCGCCATTGCCGGCCAGATCGGCCTGCCCGGCGGCGGGATGGGCTTTGGCTACGGATCGCTCGGCGGGGTCGGCGCGCCCTATGTCACCGGCAAATCGCCGGCGATGACCCAGGGCAACCGCCCCATCGACAGCTATATCCCCGTGGCGCGGATCAGCGACATGCTGCTGAACCCCGGCGGCGCCTACACCTATCAGGGCGAGGACCGCCGCTATCCCGATGTGCGGCTGGTCTATTGGGCGGGCGGCAACCCGTTCCACCACCATCAGGATCTGAACCGCCTGTCCGAAGCCTGGACCAGACCCGAGACGATCATCGTGCAGGACCCGATGTTCACGGCCACGGCGCGGCGGGCCGACATCCTTCTGCCGGCCTCGACCTCGCTTGAACGCAACGATCTGGCCGGCAACAAGCGGTCGGATTTCATCCTTGCGATGGGCAAGGTGATCGAACCCCTGGGCGAGGCGCGGTCGGATTTCGACATCTTCAACGCCATCGCAGACCGGCTGGGCACCGCCGATGCCTTCAACGAGGGGCGCGACGAGATGGGCTGGATCCGCCACCTTTACGACGAAAGCCGCGATCATGCGGCGCGGCGCCACGGCTTTGCGATGCCGGATTTCGATACGTTCTGGGCACAGGGCCACGCCGCCTGCCCGGTGCAGCGCGACCACACCTATCTGGCCGACTTCCGCGAGGATCCGGCCGCGCATCCGCTGGATACCGAAAGCGGCCGGATCGTGCTGGGCAGCGACCGGCTGGCCCGGCTGGGCTATGCCGATTGTCCGGCGCATCCCGCCTGGATCGAGCCGGCCGAATGGCTGGGCGGGGCCGCAGGCGAAGAACTGCACCTGATCTCGCACCAGCCGAACGGCAGGCTGCACAGCCAGCTTGAAACCGGCGAGGCCAGCCGTGCCGAAAAGCGCGCCGGGCGCGAGCAGGTGAGGCTGCATCCGGGCGATGCGGCAGCGCGCGGCATCACCGACGGGATGACTGTCAGGCTGTGGAACGCGCGCGGCGCCTGTCTTGCCACGGCACTGGTGACCGACGCGGTTGCGCCAGGTGTGGCCATCCTGCCCACCGGAGCCTGGTTCACGCCCGGCGGCAACAGCGGGCTGGACCTGTCGGGCAATCCCAACGTGCTGACGCTGGACATCGGCAGTTCTGCCTTCGGGCAGGGATGCTCGGCCCACACCTGCCTTGTGCGCATCGAACCCCATGGCGGGGAAGCGCCCGACGCGATCACCGCCTATCAACACCAACTGGCAGAGCTTCTGCCCGCCTGAGGAGGAGACCTCATCATGACCGCAGCCGCGATCAGCCGCTTTCCCGTTCCTGCACTGGCCGACATGCCCGAAGACATCCGCACCCGGATTGAGGCCGTGCAGGAAAAGTCGGGCTTCGTGCCCAATGTCTTCCTGACGCTGGCGCACCGGCCGGACGAATTCCGCGCCTTCTTCGCCTATCATGACGCCCTGATGGACAAGCCCGGCAATCTGACCAAGGCCGAGCGTGAGATGATCGTCGTGGCGACATCCAACGCCAATCAGTGCCAGTATTGCGTGGTCGCGCATGGCGCCATCCTGCGCATCCGGGCCAAGAACCCGCTGATCGCCGATCAGGTCGCAATCAACTACCGCAAGGCCGATATCACGCCGCGCCAGATGGCGATGATCGACTTCGGGATGAAGGTTTCCGCCCGCGCCTATGAGGTGAACGACGAGGATGTGGCGCTGCTGAAATCCCACGGCTTCACCGAGGATGACATCTGGGACATCGCCGCCATCTCGTCCTTCTTCGGCATGTCGAACCGTCTGGCCAATGTGACCAGCATGCGGCCGAACGACGAATTCTATGCGCTGGGCCGCTAGCCATGGCGAAAGGCTACAAAGAGATGCTGGCCGAGGCCGACGCGCTGGTGCAGTCGGTCAGCGGTGACGAGATGTTTGCGCGGCAGGACGATGCGGGGGTGGTCATGGTCGACATCCGCGACCCGCGTGAACTGGAACGCGACGGCATGATCCCCGGCGCCTTCCACGCCCCGCGCGGGATGCTGGAATTCTGGATCGACCCGGAAAGCCCCTATCACAAGCCGCGCTTTGCCGAAGGCAAGACCTATGTCTTCTACTGCGCTTCGGGCTGGCGGTCGCTTCTGGCGGCCCGGGTCGCGCAAGAGATGGGGCTGGACGCCCGGTCGCTGCGCGGCGGCTTCGGCGACTGGAAGGCCTCGGGCAAGCCGGTGGCCGAACGGGACAGGCCGGGCCGCTGACAGCGCCCCGGCCCGGGAAGGAAACCATGGACAAATACGAAGACGGGCTGGGCCGCACGGCGGCGAACCACCAGCCGATGACACCGATCAGCTATCTGGAACGCGCAGCCCGGGCCTATCCCGACCATCCGGCGGTGATCCACGGCCGCATCCGCACCAGCTATGCCGCGCTGTGGCAGGACTGCCGGCGGCTGGCTTCGGCCCTTGTCGCGCATGGGGTCGGGCGTGGTGACACCGTGACCGTCATGCTGTCGAACACGCCGCCCATGGTGCAGGCCCATTACGGGGTGCCGATGGCGGATGGCGCCGTGCTTCATGCGCTGAACACCCGGTCCGATGCCGCGACCATCGCGTTTCAGCTGGACCATGCCGAAACCCGGGTCCTGATCGTGGACCGTGAGTTTTCCGCCGTGGTCGCGCAGGCCCTGACGCTGGCGCAGGTGCGGCCGCTGGTGATCGACTATGACGACAGCGAATATCCCGAAGATGCGCCGCATCCGAAGGGGCCACGGATCGGAACGCACGACTATGACGCGTTCCTGGAATCGGGTGATCCCGGTTTTCCCGGCGCGCTGCCGCAGGATGAATGGGACGCGATTGCGCTGAACTATACATCCGGCACCACCGGCAACCCCAAGGGCGTCGTCTATCACCACCGCGGCGCCGCGCTGATGGCGCTGAACAACGCCCTGCACGGAGAGCTGGGCAAACACCCGGTCTATCTGTGGACGCTGCCGATGTTTCACTGCAACGGCTGGAGCTTCAGCTGGACCATCGCGGTACAGGCGGGCACGCATGTCTGCCTGCGCTGGGTGCGGGCCGAGGCGATCTATGCCGCGCTGGCCGAGCATGGGGTGACGCATCTCTGCGGCGCGCCCATCGTCATGTCCACGCTGCTGAACACCCCTGCCGAGGCCCGGCGCCCCCTGCCCCACCGGGTGACGTTCAACAC
>JACZKR010000474.1 GCA_014859945.1 Paracoccaceae bacterium
CTTCGGGCGGAAACCGCGCGGCGCCGGCGGGCCGGGCGGCTGGCCGGGCAGATCACCGAAATCGTCGCCGAAGATGCCGCGCCCTGCTTCACCACCGATCCCACGGGCGAGATTCGCTACAGGAACACCGCCGCCGCCGCGCGGTTTCCGCCCGAAGGGCTGACCCTGGCCGCCGTTCTGGCCGACCAGATCGCTGCGCCCGGCGCGGTGCTGTTCCGCCTGCAGACCCGCGCCGAAAGCCACGGCTCGGCGCGCGAAGATGTGGTGACGCGCCGCGGCCACATGCGCCTGTCGGTCCACCGCGTTGGGGATGAGGGCTTTCTGTGGCGGCTTGAGGAATTCCAGGACCGCAACGCCAGCCTGCGCGGCGCCGATTCGCTGTCGCTTCCGATGCTGACGGCCAACCGGCAGGGCGTGGTTCTGTTCTCGAATGAGGCGATGCGGCGGCTGGTCGGCTGCCGCCCCCGGCGGCTGGACCGGGTCTTCGCCTCGCCCGTCCTGCATTCCGGCGAAGAGGTCGAGGTGACGGGCGCCGACGGCCCGGTCCGCGCCATCCTGGCCGAGGTCGATGGCATGGCCGAACGGCGAGAGATCTACCTGCTGCCGGTGCCCGCCGGCCGCGGCGACGGGGTGGGCAGCGATTTCGAACATGTGCCGGTGCCCCTGCTGGGTTTCGCGCCTGAGGGGCTTCTGCTGCGCGCCAACCGCGCCGCGCGGGAGTTGCTGACGCTGGCGCCCGAGGCGCAGCCGATGATCTATGACCTCTTTGACGGGCTGGGCCGCCCGGTGGCCGACTGGCTGGCCGATGTGGCCGCCGAACGCAGCCCCGGCGGCGCCGAGGTGCTGAACGCCCGGGCATTGGGCCCCGAGGCCTTCGTGCAGATGACGCTGCGCCGCGTCAGCGATCAGGGCCGGCCCTGGGTTCTGGCGGTGCTCCAGGACGCCACCGCACTGAAATCGCTTGAGGCGAAGGTGGACCAAAGCCAGAAGATGCAGGCCATCGGTCAGCTCGCCGGCGGGGTTGCCCATGATTTCAACAACCTGCTTACGGCGATTTCCGGCCATTGCGACCTTCTGCTGCTGCGCCATGACAGTGCGGACGGCGACTATGCCGACCTGATCCAGATCCGCCAGAACGCCAACCGCGCGGCAGCGCTGGTGGGCCAGCTTCTGGCCTTCTCGCGCAAGCAGACGCTGAAGCCCGAACGGCTGGACCTGCAAGAGCTGTTGTCGGACCTGACGCATCTTCTGAACCGGCTGATGGGAGAACGGGTGCGGCTGCGGCTGGCCCATGCGCCCGATCTGGGGCCGATCCGCGCCGACCGGCGCAAGCTGGAACAGGTGGTGATGAACCTGGCCGTCAACGCGCGCGACGCCATGCCCGACGGCGGCACCATCCGGATCGAGACCGAGGCGGTGCAGATAGACACCCCGGCCGAACGCGACGGCGCGCGGGTGCCGGCCGGCGCCTATGCGGTGATCCATGTCAGCGACACCGGCTGCGGCATTCCGCCCGACCGGCTGCCGAAGATATTCGAGCCCTTCTACACCACCAAGAAGGCCGGAGAGGGCACCGGCCTTGGCCTCTCCACCGCTTACGGCATCGTCAAGCAGTCGGGCGGCTTCATCTTTGTCGATTCGGTCGAAGGGCAGGGGACGCAGTTCCACCTGTGGTTCCCGATCAACGAAACCGCCGAACCGGCGCCCGCCCCCGAAGCGGCCGTGCGCGCCCCGGCGCTGATGCGGCCCGGCGAAGGCACGGTGCTGCTGGTCGAGGATGAGGCGCCGGTGCGCGCCTTTGCCAGCCGCGCCTTGCGCCTGCGCGGTTATACGGTGCTTGAGGCCGAAAGCGCCGAAGAAGCCTTGCAGGCGCTGGAAGACCCGGCACTGGAGGTTGATGTCTTCGTCACCGATGTGGTGATGCCGGGGATGGACGGGCCCAGCTGGGTGAAGCGCGCGCTGGAAGACCGCCCCGATGTGCGGGTGATCTTCGTCTCGGGCTATGCCGAGGATGCGCTGGCCGAAATGCAGGCACGGGTGCCGAATTCGGTCTTCCTGCCCAAGCCCTTCTCGCTGTCGGACCTGACGGCGACGGTGCAGGGGCAGATGACGCATTAGGCGGCCACGGCCCGTCGCAGGCCGGGCCGTTCGGTGCTGTGCCCCCGACCGACGGCGCCAAGCCGGCCCTAGCGCCCGATCGAATCGTAAAGCGTGAAATCGGCCGCGCCGCGTTCATGCAGCAGCGCCTCGGTAGCCGCCGACAGCCCGGTTTCCCCGGCCGGAGAGACGTTGACGCGCGGCAGGGTGATCGCGCAATCCAGCCGGTCTTCGAGGAAATCGACGAAGGCGCCCATGGTTTCATAGCGAAAGAGGTGATCGACCCGCCCGCCGTCCCGCGTGACCAGCATCTGCGACTGGCTGCCGACATCGGCGAAGGCCGGGCGCTTTTCGGCGCACCAGCCGGTGACGAATGCGTCAAAATCCATGCCGCGCGTCGAATTTCCGGGGTCCACCCCGTCGCGCTGGCGGTAACGATACCAGCTGCCCAGCCAGTCGCGCGGCTCGCGCATCAGGGCGCAAAGTTCAAAGGTCTCGCCCAGAGCGGCCTGCAGCCAGGGCGCGAGGAAGCGGTTGAACCGGCCGGCGGTGGTGTGTTTCAGCTGCGGCGGCCGGCTGATCACCAGATCGGCAAGGCCCCCCAGCGCCATCTCGACCGCGGTCGAACCCGATTTCGGCGTGGCCAGAAACACCAGCCTGGCCTTGCGAAACACCAGCATCCGAACATCCCCTTCTGTGGCCGGCCGATAACTATTCCTTAATCATGCGGGGTTAAAGCTGTGTTTACGAAAAATCGGTTGATATGTTCCCGTTTTGTGCGCATAAAAGGTCAAACAAACCGGGAACAAACCCACAATTGCCGCCCCCGGGCGGCCATGACATAAGGGATCGGCAGATGGCGGCGGTGGCAAACCTCCTCGAGTTGAACGGGAAGCGGGACATGGACAAGCAGAAGGCGCTCGAAAGCGCCCTGGCGCAGATTGAGCGGCAGTTCGGCAAGGGCTCGATCATGAAGCTCGGCCAGGACAATGCGGTGCTGGACATCGAGGCGACCTCGACCGGCAGCCTTGGCCTCGACATCGCGCTAGGGATCGGCGGGCTGCCGCAGGGCCGCATCATCGAGATTTACGGGCCGGAAAGCAGCGGCAAGACCACGCTGACGCTGCATGTGGTGGCCGAAGCGCAGCGGAAGGGCGGCGTCTGCGCCTTTGTCGATGCCGAACATGCGCTGGACCCGCAATATGCCAAGAAGCTGGGCGTCAACCTGGATGAGCTGCTGATCTCGCAGCCCGACACCGGCGAACAGGCGCTGGAGATCGTCGATACGCTGGTGCGCTCGGGCGCGGTCAGCCTGATCGTGGTCGACTCGGTCGCGGCGCTGGTGCCGAAATCGGAAATCGAAGGCGACATGGGCGACATGCAGATGGGCAGCCAGGCCCGCCTGATGAGCCAGGCCATGCGCAAGCTGACGGCAAGCATCGGCCGGTCGAACTGCATGGTGATCTTCATCAACCAGATCCTCATGAAGATCGGCGTGATGTTCGGCAGCCCCGAAACCACGACCGGCGGCAACGCGCTGAAGTTCTACGCCAGCGTCCGGCTGGATATCCGCCGCACCGGCTCGATCAAGGACCGTGACGAGGTGATCGGCAACACGACGCGGGTGAAGGTGGTGAAGAACAAGGTCTCGCCGCCCTTCCGCGAGGTGGAATTTGACATCATGTATGGCGAGGGCATCTCGAAGGTCGGCGAACTGGTCGATATCGGGGTGAAGGCCGGCGTGGTCGAGAAATCGGGCTCGTGGTATTCGTTCCGCGATGAACGTATCGGGCAGGGGCGTGAGAATGCCAAGACCTTCCTGCGCCAGAACCCCGCCGTCGCGCAGGAGATCGAAGACAAGATCCGCGCCGCCAACGGTCTTGATTTCGCCATGACCCCCGGCGATGTGATCGACGACTGACGGGCCTCCGCGGCCCGCGGGATTTGATCAGAAATTCAAGGGCCGGGCCGCTTGCCCGGCCCTGCCATTTGGCCGTGGACAGGGCGGGCGGCGGGGGCTAAACGGGGCGAAACACGCTTGCCCCGGGGGTTCCCATGGCGTCCTTGAACGACATCCGCTCGACCTATCTCGATTTCTTCCGCCGCAACGGCCACCGCGTGGTGGACTCGAGCCCCCTTGTCCCGCGCAACGACCCGACGCTGATGTTCACCAACTCGGGCATGGTGCAGTTCAAGAACCTGTTCACCGGGGTCGAGACGCGCGATTACAACCGCGCCACCACGGCGCAGAAATGCGTCCGCGCCGGCGGCAAGCACAATGACCTGGACAATGTGGGTTATACCGCGCGCCACCATACCTTCTTTGAAATGCTGGGGAATTTCAGCTTCGGCGATTATTTCAAGGATCAGGCCATCGCCTTTGCCTGGGAGTTGCTGACCAAGGATTTCGGCCTGGCCAAGGACAAGCTTCTGGTCACCGTCTATCACACCGATGATGAGGCGGCGGGCATCTGGAAGAAGGTGGCGGGCCTGCCGGATGACCGGATCATCCGCATCGCCAGCGACGACAACTTCTGGCGGATGGGGCCGACCGGGCCCTGCGGCCCCTGCACGGAAATCTTCTATGACCACGGGCCCAGCATCTGGGGCGGCCCGCCCGGCAGTGCCGAAGAGGATGGCGACCGCTTCATCGAGATCTGGAACAACGTGTTCATGCAGAATGAGCAGTTCGCGGATGGCTCGATGCGGCCGCTCGACATGCAGTCGATCGACACGGGCATGGGGCTGGAGCGGATTGGCGCGCTGTTGCAGGGCAAGCACGACAATTATGACACCGACCTGATGCGCAGCCTGATCGAGGCCAGTGCGCACGCCACCAGCGCCGACCCCGACGGGCCGGGCAAGGTGCATCACCGGGTGATCGCCGACCACCTGCGGTCAACCTCTTTCCTGATTGCCGACGGGGTCATGCCCTCGAACGAAGGGCGCGGCTATGTGCTGCGCCGGATCATGCGGCGCGCGATGCGCCATGCCCATATGCTGGGCGCGCAGGACCCGGTGATGTTCCGGCTGGTGCCGGCGCTGGTCCGCCAGATGGGCGCGGCCTATCCGGAACTGACGCGGGCGCAGGCGCTGATCGAAGAGACGCTGAAGCTTGAGGAAACCCGCTTCCGCACCACGCTGGACCGTGGGCTGCGGCTGCTGGATGACGAACTGGCGCGGCTGCCCGAAGGGGGCGATCTGCCGGGCGCTGCGGCCTTCAAGCTGTATGACACTTACGGTTTCCCGCTGGACCTGACGCAGGATGCCCTGCGCGAGAAGGGCCGGGCGGTCGATGTCGCAGGCTTTGACGCCGCGATGGAGGAGCAGAAGGCCAAGGCGCGGGCCAGCTGGTCGGGCGCGGGCGGCACGGCGGATGCGAAGATCTGGTTCGAGATCGCCGAAGCCCATGGCGCGACCGAATTCCTGGGCTATGACACCGAAACGGCCGAGGGCCAGATCAACGCGCTGGTCATCGACGGGGCGCTCGCGGGCGCGGCCGAGGCCGGCAGCACGGTGCAGATCGTGGTGAACCAGTCGCCCTTCTACGCGGAATCGGGCGGCCAGGTCGGCGATACCGGCTTTATCCGCACCGCGACGGGGCTTGCCGAGGTGACCGATACCCGCAAGACCGCCGGCGTCTTCCTGCATGTGGCGACCGTGACCGAGGGCACCATCCTGCGCGGCCAGCCCGCGAAGCTTGAGGTCAGCCATGCCCGCCGCAGCGCGATCCGCGCCAATCACTCGGCGACGCACCTCTTGAATGAGGCGCTGCGCCGCGCGCTTGGCGACCATGTGGCGCAGAAGGGCAGCCTGAACGCGCCCGACCGCCTGCGGTTCGACTTTGCCCATAACGCCGCGCTGACGCCGGCGGAACTGGCCGCGGTCGAGGCCGAGGTGAACGGCTATATCCGGCAGAACGGCGTGGTCGAAACCCGCATCATGACGCCCGACGATGCCCGCGGCCTTGGCGCGCAGGCGCTGTTCGGGGAAAAATACGGCGATGAGGTGCGCGTGGTCTCCATGGGCGTGCTGGAAGGCTCGGGCAAGGGGGCGGACGGCAAGACCTATTCGCTGGAACTGTGCGGCGGCACCCATGTCGGCCGTCTGGGCGAGATCGGCGCTTTCGTGGTGCTAGGCGACAGCGCCTCTTCGGCCGGTGTCCGCCGGGTCGAGGCGCTGACCGGGCAGGCGGCGCTGGACCATCTGCGCCTGCAGGATGCCCGGCTGGCCGAGGTTGCGGCTCTGCTGAAGACCCACGGCGGCGAGGTGGCCGAACGGGTGAAGGCGCTGGCCGACGAACGCCGCGCCCTGCAGAATGAGGTGGCGCAGCTGCGGCGTGAGCTGGCGATGGGCGGCAAGGGCGCCGGGCCGGAAGCGCGCGACATCAACGGCGTGAAATTCGTGGCCCAGGTGCTGACCGGCGTCTCGGGCAAGGACCTGCCGGCGCTGATTGATGAGATCAAGGGCCGCATCGGTTCGGGTGCGGTGCTGCTGATCGCCGATACCGGGGCAAAGCCCGCGGTGGCGGCCGGGGTGACGGCCGATCTGACGGCGCGGCTTTCGGCGGTGACGCTGGTCAAGGCCGCGGCCGAGGCGATGGGCGGCAAGGGCGGCGGCGGGCGCCCCGACATGGCGCAGGCCGGCGGGGCCGACATTGGCGCGGCGGATGCCGCCATCAAGGCGGCCGAAGCCGCGATCGGAGCCTGAACCATGCCCGGAGCCCTGTGGATCGCCCATGTTCAGGTGCTGGACGCCGAAGCCTATGGCAAATACGCCAAGCTGGCCGGCCCGGCGATTGCCGACCACGGCGGGCAGTTCCTGGCCCGCGGCGGCCGTTATGTGCAGCTGGAAGGCAATGACCGCGCCCGCAACGTGGTGGCGCAGTTCCCCAGTCTGGAAAAGGCGGTCGAGTGCTATCACTCCGCCGCCTACCAGGAGGCGCTAAGCCATGCCCGTGGCGCCTCGATCCGCGACCTTGTGGTGGTGGAACTGGCGGAATAACCGGCATCGCGGAAATTTGCCTTGGCGCGGGAAAATTTCCCCTGCGCCGGGGCGGCGGTCATGCTACTGTCACGGAAAAGAAAATGAGGCCGGGCAGATGCCGATCATGCTGAAGGGGGCACGCTGATGTGCCGTTGGGCCGCCTATGCGGGGGCGCCGATCTTCCTGGAAGAGATCGTCAGCCGCCCGGGCCATTCGCTGATCCACCAAAGCCATTGCGCCACCCAATGCCACACGGCGATCAACGCCGACGGCTTCGGGCTGGCCTGGTATGGCGACCGGCCCGAGCCGGGGCTTTACCGCGACGTGATGCCGGCCTGGTCGGACCCGAACCTGAAAAGCCTTGTGGCGCAGGTGAAATCGGGGATGTTCCTGGCGCATGTCCGCGCCTCGACCGGCACGGCGACCAGCCGCAACAACTGCCATCCCTTCACCCATGGCCGCTGGAGCTTCATGCACAACGGGCAGGTCGGCGGCTATGACGCCTTCCGCCGGTCAGCCGAGATGATGATTCCCGACGATCTTTATCCCGCCCGGCGCGGCGCCACCGACAGCGAGGCGATCTTCCTTGTCGCGCTGGCCGAGGGGCTTGAGGCCGATCCGCGCGGCGCGCTGGAACGGGCGGCGGCGCGGTTCATTGCGCTGGCCCGCGAAAAGGGCGCGGCACCGCATCTGCGGATGACGGCGGCGCTGTCGGACGGGCGGCGGCTTTATGCGGTGCGCTATGCCACCGACGACAAGGCGCCGACCCTCTATCACCGCTGGTCGGAAACCCGGCAGGGCATGGCCGTGGTGTCCGAGCCGCTGGAGACGGATGAAGGCGACTGGTCCGAAGTGCCGGCGGGCAGCTTCTGCACCTTTGCCGGCGATACCGTGCTGATCGAGGAATTCCGCCCCGGGCATCTGTCGGCCGTCGCCGCCTGAGGGCTTTGGAAAGCCGGGGCAGGGCGCTAGTCTGGGGGCGGTTTCAGCCCCCGGAGGTCCGATGAGACGCCTTTGCCTTGCCCTTGCCCTTCTGTCCGCCGCGCCCGTGGCCGCGCAGGATCTGACCTTCTTCCGATCCCCTTCAGGCAATATCCACTGCATGATCGCCACCGGCGACTGGGCCACGGTGCGCTGTGATATCATGGAGTTGCAGCCGACCTACCGCAGCCCGCCCGCCGGCTGCGATCTGGACTGGGGCCACAGTTTCGAGGTCGGGCTGACCGACCGGCAGGGGCAGCTGGCCTGCGTGGGCGATACCGTTGCCATGCCGGACAGCGCGGTGCTGGGCTATGGCCGGTCGGTGACGCTGGCGGGCTTTACCTGCGTTTCGGAAAAGATCGGCATGACCTGCATGAACCCCGCCGGCCATGGCTTCAGCATTGCCAAGGCGAAGCAGAAGCTCTTTTGATCAAAAAATGCTGGCCTTTGGGGGCGGCTCTGCTATGCTGACAGTATTGAATGGAGATTCAAAATGTCTGCCGCACCGCAAACCGTGATGTCCAACGAAAACCTGTGGGAGATGGACCGCGCCCATACCTTGCATCCCTGGACCCATTTCGGAAGCTTCCAAAAGACCGGCTCGCTGGTCGTGGCGCGGGGCGAGGGCTGCCATCTGTGGGATGAGGGCGGGCGCAAGTACCTGGATGCCGTGGGCGGCATGTGGTGCACGAACGTGGGCCTTGGCCGCCGGGAAATGGCGCAGGCCATGGCCGAGCAAGCCGAAAAGCTGGCCTATGCCAATTACTTCGTCGATATGACCAACGGCCCGGCGGCGCGTCTGGCGGCGCGTCTGGCCGAACTGGCGCCGGGCGATCTGAACCGGGTGTTCTTCACCACCGGCGGGTCCACCGCCGTCGATACCGCGGTGCGGATGGTCAGCTATTACCACCACGCCCGCGGCAACCCCGGCAAAAGCGGCATCGTCGCGCGTGAGGGCAGCTATCACGGTTCCACCTACCTCACGCAGTCGGTGGGCAAGCGCGCCGGCGACCGGGTCGAGGAATTCCGCTACAAGGAAGACGGCATCTGGCACCTGACCTGCCCGAACCCCTACCGCCGCCCCGCCCATCAGACCGAGGCGCAGTTCTGCGACGATCTGGTGGCCGAGTTCGAGGCGCTGATCGCCCGCGTCGGAGCCGACCGCATCGGCGGCTTCATCGCCGAGCCGATTCAGGCCTCGGGCGGCATCATCATTCCGCCCGAAGGCTATCTGCGCCGGATGTGGCAGGTCTGCCAGCGCCACGACATCCTGTTCATCGCCGATGAGGTGGTCACCGCCTTCGGCCGCATCGGCCACTGGTTTGCCAGCCTTGCCGAATTCGGCGTGCAGCCCGACATGATCACCACCGCCAAGGGCCTGACCTCGGGCTATGTGCCGCTGGGCGCGCTGATCTTTTCGGACCGCATCTGGGAGGCGATGGCCGAGGGCGGGCAGCGCTGGTTCACCAGCGGGCTGACCTATTCGGGCCATCCGGTGTCCTGCGCGGTGGCGCTGAAGAACATCGAGATCATGGAACGTGAAGACCTTCTGGCCCATGCCACCCGGATCGGCGCCTATTTCAACGACCGTCTGCAAACGCTAGAGGCGCTGCCGCTGGTCGGCAATGTCCGGGGACGGGGGCTGATGCTGTGCGTCGAAAGCGTGGCCGACAAGGGGACGAAGGCGCTGCTGCCCGACGAGGCCAACGAATCCAAGCGCATCTCGGACGTGGCCGAGGCGATGGGCCTGCTGGTCCGCCCGATCGGCCATCTGAACGTGATGTCGCCGCCCCTGATCATCACCGAGGCGCAGGTCGATTTCATCGTCGAGACGCTGGGCCGCGCGATTGCGCAGGTCACCGACGATCTGGTGCGCGAAGGTTTCCGTCTGGGCTGAGGGTCGGAAAGTTTTGATCAAACCTTGACAGCGGGGGAAGCCTCTGCTTCCCTCGGGTCTCCCGGATCCGGCGCGTCTCCGACTTCCAAACGACGACCGCATGATGATTTGAGGTTTCCCTTATGCCTCTGGAAGATGCCAAGTCCCAGGTGGACACGGCCTTTACCCGCAAGGACAGACGCGGCTACGCCTTTGAAAACGCCTTCGGCGGCGCGACCAGTTTCCTGCGCCGCACCTACACCAAGGACCTGACCGGCGTCGATCTGGCGGTCACCGGCGTGCCCTTCGATCAGGCGGTGACCCACCGCACCGGCACCCGTTTCGGCCCCCGCGCGATCCGCGAGGCATCGACGCTGCAACCCTATGATCCGCCCTATGGCTGGCCCACCAACCCGCTGGAAGACATGGCGGTGATCGACTACGGCGATCTGGCCTTCGACTATGCCAAGGTGTCGGATTTCCCCGAGGCGCTGACCGCCCATATCCGCACCATCCTGGCGGCCGGCGCCGGCAGCATCACCCTGGGGGGCGACCACTACATCACCTTCCCGATCCTGCGCGCCTATGCCGAAAAGTTCGGGCCTTTGGGCGTGATCCATTTCGACGCCCATTCCGACCTCTGGCCCGATGACGACCTTTCCCGCATCGACCACGGCACGATGATGTACAAGGCGGTGAAGCAGGGCTACGTCGACCCCAAGCGCTCGGTCCAGATCGGCATCCGCACCACGACCGAGGATTATCTGGGCGTCCATGTCATCGACGCGCGCGAGGTGCATGAAAAGGGCGCCGCCGCCGCCGTGGCGCTGGCCAGGGACATCGTCGGCGACGGCGCGACCTATGTGACCTTCGACATCGACGCGCTGGACCCCGCCTTTGCCCCCGGCACCGGCACCCCGGTCTGGGGCGGGCTGGCCAGCTGGCAGGCGGCGGCCATGCTGCGCGACCTGGCCGGGATCAACATGGTGGGCGGCGATATTGTCGAGGTCTCGCCCCCCTACGACACCACCGGCGCCACCGCCATTGCCGGCGCCCATGTCGCCTATGAGCTGATCTGCCTGTACCACTGGGCGCGGACCCAGCGGTGACGCGCCTGATCCTTGTGGCGCTGGCGCTGCTGGCGGCGGGCGGGGCGGGGTACATCCGCCTTGCCCCGTCGGACCCGGCGCGCTGGCATGTCTCGCCCCGGCTGGCCGCGCTGGAAAGGGGCGGCCCAACGGGCGAAATCGTCACTGTAAAGGGCGGCGCAGCGGTGCAGCTTGCGCTGCCCGACCCGGCGGCGGCGCTGGCCCGGCTGGACGCCATTGCCATGGCC
>JACZKR010000475.1 GCA_014859945.1 Paracoccaceae bacterium
CCCGTGGCCGTGGTGTCGAAAGCCTCGGCCGACTGGGCCGAAGGCACGCCGATGAAGACCATGACCGTGCGCGAGGCGCTGCGCGAAGCCATGGCCGAGGAAATGCGCGCCAACCCCAACGTCCTGCTGATGGGCGAAGAGGTCGGCGAATATCAGGGCGCCTACAAGATTTCCCAGGGCCTGCTGGACGAATTCGGGCCGAAGCGGGTGATCGACACGCCGATCACCGAAATCGGATTTACCGGCATCGCCGTGGGCGCGGCCTGGGGCGGGCTGAACCCGATTGTCGAGTTCATGACCTTCAACTTCGCGATGCAGGCGATTGACCACATCATCAACTCGGCCGCGAAGACGCTTTATATGTCGGGCGGCCAGATGCCCTGCCCGATCGTCTTCCGGGGTGCCAACGGTGCCGCTGCCCGCGTCGGCGCCCAGCATTCGCAGGATTACGCGGCATGGTATTCCGCCATTCCGGGCCTGCGGGTGGTGATGCCCTATTCGGCCTCGGATGCGAAGGGCCTGCTGAAATCGGCCATCCGCGACCCGAACCCCGTGGTCTTCCTGGAAAACGAAATCCTTTACGGGCAAAGCTTCGAAGTGCCCGACCTGCCGGATTTCACCATTCCCTTCGGCAAGGCCCGCGTCTGGCGCGAGGGCAAGGACGTGACCATCGTTTCCTTCGGGATCGGCATGAAGTATGCGCTGGAAGCCGCTGATCTTCTTGCCAAAGACGGGATTTCGGCCGAAGTGATCGACCTGCGCACCCTGCGCCCGATCGACTATGACACGGTGCTGGCTTCGGTGATGAAGACCAACCGCTGCGTGACGGTTGAAGAAGGCTTCCCGGTGGGGTCCATCGGCAACCACCTGTCGGCCACGATCATGAGCCGCGCCTTCGACTATCTGGACGCGCCGGTGATCAACTGCACCGGCAAGGACGTGCCGATGCCCTATGCGGCCAACCTTGAAAAGCACGCGCTGATCACGACCGCCGAAGTGGTCGAGGCCGTGAAATCCGTCTGCTACCGCTGAGGAGGAGAAAATGGCTGTGGAAATCCTGATGCCGGCACTTTCTCCGACGATGGAGGAAGGCACGCTGGCGAAATGGCTGGTCAAGGAAGGCGATGTGGTCAAGTCCGGCCAGATCCTTGCCGAGATCGAGACCGACAAGGCGACGATGGAGTTCGAGGCGGTCGATGAAGGCACCGTCGGCAAGATCCTGATCGCCGAGGGCACGTCGGGGGTGAAGGTGAACACGCCCATCGCGGTGCTGCTGGAAGAGGGCGAAGATGCCTCGGCCGCAGCGGCGAAACCTGCGGCAGCCCCTGCGGCGGCCCCTGCGGC